>NZ_JBHWMB010000062.1:0-51866 GCF_042730015.1 Streptomyces sp. NPDC059957
GGCTGGGAGATGCCGCTGCGCGGCAAAATCCAGCCTCGCCGGCGTTTGAGGCGCGGGGTCCGGGGCGGAGCCCCAGGGGGTCCGGGCCCGGCCCGGGGAACGGCGGAAGGGCGGGTAGGGGACAGCCCCCGCAGGGCCGCTCCGGCACGCACCGCGGCGGAGGTCATACGGTGGGGGCGTGGAACATCAGCCTTCGCTCCAGCCCCTCGCACACGAGATCCTCGCTCTGCCGCCCTCCCTCGGTCCCGTCCGGCTCGTCGGGATCGACGGGCACGCCGGGTCCGGGAAGACGACGTTCGCCAAGGCGCTCGCCGAGGCGCTGGGCGGGGTTCCCGTGCTGCGGCTGGACGATGTGGCCACGCACGAGGAGCTGTTCGGCTGGGTGGGGCGGCTGCGGGCTCAGGTGCTGGAGCCGCTCGCCGGGGGGCGGGCCGCGCACTGGGCGCCGTACGACTGGGTCGAGCGGCGGTTCGGGCCGGAGCGGGTGCTGGAGCCGGGCCCGGTGCTGCTCGTGGAGGGGGTCGGCGCCGGACGGCGCGCCCTGCGTCCGCACCTCGCGCGGCTGCTGTGGATGGAGACCCCGCGTGCGAAGTCGTGGGGGCGCGGGCGCGACCGGGACGGGCGTGAACTTTCCGACTTCTGGGACGGATGGGAGCGCGCGGAGCTCGCGCACTTCTCGGATGACCCTTCGCGCCCCTTCGCGGACACCCTGGTGCGGCAGAGCGGTACGGGATACGAGTGGACTTCCGGGGCGGCTGGGGCGGCTGGAATCACCGGTTGGGTGACAGAGGGTGATGAGGGCCCCCAGGGCTGAAGGGCCTCGGAAAGTCCCTCTTTCCGGGCGCCTCCGGGCTGCTTGACCCGGGGGCGCGGACGGCCTTACGTTCTGAAGAAGCGGCCCTCACCGGCCGCCGCGACATGGAGCCCCCGATTGTTCCCCCGTGATCGGGGGCTTCGTGCCGTCCCCGATCACGGGGAAAGTCCCGCCCGGCACTCCTCCGTCGCGGCGTCGCACGGGGCACATCCCGGCCGATTTCTCACCCTGCGTCACCGTGGACCACCCTGATACGCACCCGGCCCGTCTTCACCGCACCCTACGTAAGGTGCGTAACCGCAGGTACGATGCACCCCTGATTTCATCGGCGCAGCGACAACTCGCGTATGCATCGCGGGGGTTGCTGGGCACCACGGGGGCACGCTTGTGGGGGATGTGATGGACTTCGCCGCGCACGGCAGCAGCGCGCACGCCCCGGCCGAACTCGCCTGGCTGCGAGGAGTGGACGCCTGCACGATGGGCGCCTACCCGCAGGCCGAGGAGGAGTTCCGGACGGCCGTACGACTCGATCCCGGGATGGCGGATGCCTGGCTGGGCCTGCACGCGCTCCGCGTCGACACCACGAACGCGTTACTGCGCATGTACGCCCACCGGGACCGCTTCGGGGAACAGCGGGCCCGCCACCGGCGGACGCTGAACTCCTGGTACTGGCTGGGCTGGTGGGTGCAGCCGGTACTGGAGACCAGGCGGGACCTGCTCCTGGCCCACGCCTCGCACTGGCTGGACGGGCGCCACGTCCCCGAGCTGGACCAGGCGCTCGCGGCCCTGCCGCCCGTGGACACCGACCCGCACGTCCGGTTCCTGCACGCCTGCCGGGCCTATCTGGTCAAGGACTGGGAGCAGTTGGTCCGCTCCACCGAATCGCTGGTCGACGATCCGCTCCTGGGCATCGAGGCGGGCCTGTTCGGCGGGATGGCCCGGGTCCGGCTTGAGATGTACGGGCAGGCCGAGCCGCTGCTGTCGGCCTCGCTGATGCGCTGCCGCAGCGAGCAGCCCCAGCGCAAGGAGCTGCGGTACTGGCTGGCGCGGGCGCACGAGGGGACCGGGCGCAGTGCGGCGGCGCTGCCGCTGTACCGGGCGGTGCACCGGGTGGACCCGGCGTTCATGGACACGGCGGCCCGGCTGACGGCGATCGAGGACAGCGAGGACGCCGACGGCCTGGCCGGGTACGCGAGCGGCGCCGGCTACGAGGCCCTCGGCGGGCACGGACCGGCCCCGTCGGGCGGGGACTTCGCGGCGGTGGCGCTGGGCGGCGGCGGTCCGGTCCAGGGCATCGCCGCCGACGGGCAGCCCGACGCGGACCCGCTGACGGCGTCCGACCCGCCGGAGCCGCGGCACGGCCCGGGGGCACCGGGGCCCGGTGCGGAGCTGCCGGCCGGCGTACGGCGCAAGGCCTCGCTGCCCGCGCAGCCGGGACCGGTGGGGCTGCCGGCCGGGCCGGCGGATCCGGCGGCGCTGGCCGACGCGCTCGCGGAGCTCGAGCGGATGGTGGGCCTGGAGCCGGTCAAACGGCAGGTGAAGGCGCTCTCCGCACAGCTGCACATGGCCAGGCTGCGGACGGGTCAGGGACTGCCGGTGCAGCCGCCGAAGCGGCACTTCGTCTTCTCCGGCCCCTCGGGCACGGGCAAGACCACGGTGGCGCGGATCCTGGGCCGGGTCTTCTACGCGCTGGGCCTGCTCGGCGGCGACCACCTCGTGGAGGCCGGGCGCGCGGACCTGGTCGGCGAGTTCCTCGGGCAGACCGCCGTGAAGGCGAACGAGCTGATCGACTCGGCGATCGGCGGGGTGCTGTTCGTGGACGAGGCGTACAGCCTCTCCAACTCCGGCTACAGCAAGGGCGACGCGTACGGCGACGAGGCCCTGCAGGTGCTGCTGAAGCGGGCGGAGGACAACCGCGACCACCTGGTCGTGATCCTCGCGGGCTATCCGGCGGGGATGGACCGGCTGCTCGCCACGAATCCGGGGCTGTCCTCGCGGTTCACCACGCGGGTGGACTTCCCCAGCTACCGGCCGCTCGAACTCACCTCGATCGGCGGGGTCCTGGCGGACGCCAACGGCGACCGGTGGGACGAGGAGGCACTGGAGGAGCTGCGGAGCATCAGCGGGCACGTGGTGGAGCAGGGGTGGATCGACGAACTGGGCAACGGCCGGTTCCTGCGCACGCTGTACGAGAAGAGCTGCGCGTACCGGGACTTGCGGCTGGCCGGCTTCGCGGGTGATCCCTCGCGGGACGATCTGTCCACCCTGCGGCTGGCGGACCTGATGCAGGCGTACGGGGAGGTCCTGTCCGGCCGCGGGCCGCAGGAACGGCCGGAGCCGCCGCCGCTGTGAGCGCCTCCGGCGCCCGTCCCGCGCCGGCATCCCGCAACCCCGTGCTACGGAATGTCCGGCGGCGGGCCGGCGCAGGCCGCGAAGGCGTTGAGGACGAAGAGCGCGACGACGGCGGCGATCAGGAACCAGACCGCGGAGAGGGGCCGTCCGCCGTACCGCTCGGCCCACTGCTCGTCCGCCTCACCGGCGCCGAGCCCGCCTCGCAGCAGGACCCGGACCCGGACCGCGAACTCCGGGTCCGCCGCCGCGCGTTCCCTCAGGGCCGATTCGAGGGCCAGGGCCGCGGCCGGTGCGTGGGGTTCGCGCTCGAAGGCGGCGACGGCGCCCACCCGTTCGGCCGGCAGCCCGTCGAGGAGCACCTCGCGCAGGCGGCGCGCCACCGGGGAGGGCGCGTCGGGGTCCTCCCTCAGCAGATCCAGCACCTCGCGGGCCATGTCCCGGAGGTCCGGGTCCCGGTGCCCGACAGACCCCTCAGGCTCACCTGGCTCACCAGGCCCGTCAGACCCGTCAGACCCGTCAGGCCCACCGTGATCCTCGCGCTCGCCGTGCTCGTCCCGTTCGTCGGACCGCATGACCCCGCCCCTCCCGCGCCGCACCCCGATTATGGGGGCCCGGCACGGCCGCCGGACCCGTCGTGCACGGGTCCGGCGACGGCGTCAGCCGGTGAGTGCCCCCTCCGAGCGGAGTTCGGGCCGGCGGACGGCCGGAGCCGTGCGGTGCGCGGGGTCGCGGACCTCTCCCACCAGGGTTTCCAGTACGTCCTCCATGGCGACCAGGCCGAGCACCCGTCCGGCCGGGTCGGCGACCTGGGCGAGGTGGGTGGCGTCCCGGCGCATGACGCTGAGGGCGTCGTCCAGCGGGAGCGTGGAGCAGATCGTGGTCATGCGGCGCCAGACCCGCTGGGGGACGGCCCGCTCCCGGTCCTCCAGGTCGAGGACGTCCTTCACGTGCAGGTAGCCCATGAAGGCGCCGCTGTCGGTGCGGACGGGGAAGCGGGAGTACCCGGTGCGGACCGTGAGCTGCTCGATCTGGCGCGGGGTGACGGCCGGTCCGACCGTGACCAGCCGGTCCGGGGCGAGGAGGACGTCGGTGACCGGGCGGCTGCCCAGTTCCAGCGCGTCCTCCAGGCGCTCCTGTTCGACCGGCTCCAGAAGACCGGCCTGCCGGGAGTCCATGAGCAGGCGGCCGAGCTGAGCGGAGGTGTAGACGGCCTCGACCTCGTCCTTCGGCTCCACCTTGAAGAGCCTCAGGATCAGCGTGGCGCAGGCGCCCAGCGCCGTGGTGACCGGTCCGCAGACCCGGGCGAAGGCGACCAGACCGGGGCTGAACCACAGGGCCGTCTTCTCGGGGGCGGCCATGGCGAGGTTCTTGGGGACCATCTCGCCGATGACCAGGTGCAGGAAGATCACCGCGGTGAGGGCCACCGCGTAGCCCAGCGGGTGGATCAGGCCTTCGGGCACGTGTGCGGCGTGGAAGACGGGCTCCAGGAGCCGGGCCACGGTGGGCTCGGCCACGGCTCCCAGGGTGAGCGAGCACATGGTGATGCCGAACTGCGCGGCGGCCATCATGCGCGGCAGGTTCTCCAGGCCGTAGAGCACCTGACGGGCCCGCTTGGAGCCGGCCGCCAGAGGTTCGATCTGGCTGCGGCGCACGGAGACGAGGGCGAACTCGGCGCCGACGAAGAAGCCGTTGGCCAGGACGAGGAGCAGGGCGAACAGCAGTTGGAGCGCGTTCACCGGCCACCCACCCGTGCCAGCTCCGCAGGGGCGGCGGACGGCGAACCGAGCCGGTCGAAGCCGCGCCCGCCGAAGCCCTGTCCGCCGAAGCCCTGTCCGTCGGAGCCCGGTGCGCCGGAGCCCGCGGGAGCGGTGCGCACGAGGCGGACCCGCTCGGCGCGGTAGCGCCGGACCTGGCGCACGGAGAGCTTCCAGCCGGGCAGTTCGGCGCGGTCCCCGGGGGCGGGGATCCGGCCGAGCAGGTCGGCGACGAGCCCGGCGACGGTCTCGTACGGGCCTTCGGGGACCTCCAGGCCTATCCGGCGCAGGGTCTGCACGCGGCAGCTCCCGTCGGCCTCCCAGGAGGGGCGGCCGTCCTCGGCGGGTACGGCGGCCAGTTCGGGGCTGCCGTCCTCCGCGAGGTCGTGCTCGTCGCGGACTTCGCCGACGAGCTCCTCCACGATGTCCTCCAGGGTGACGACGCCGGCGGTGCCGCCGTACTCGTCGACGACCACGGCCATGGGCTGTTCGCTGCGCAGCCGTTCCAGCAGCGGCTGCACCGGCAGGGAGCCGGGCACCAGCATCGGGGCCACGCAGATCCCGCTGACGCTGGTGCGGGCGCGCTCGGACTCGGGCACGGCGAGGGCGTCCTTGAGGTGGACGACCCCGGTGATCTCGTCGATGCGCTCGCGGTAGACGGGGAAGCGGGACAGGCCCGTGGCGCGGGTCAGGTTGAGCACGTCGGCCGCGGTGGCCGTGTGCTGGAGGGCGCTGACCTTGACCCGGGGGGTCATGACCAGCTGCGCCGTGAGCTCGCCCAGCGAGAGGGTCCGTACGAAGAGGTCGGCGGTGTCCTGTTCCAGGGCGCCGGCCTGGGCCGAATGGCGGACCAGGGAGACCAGTTCGCCGGGGGTGCGGGCGGAGGCCATCTCTTCGGTGGGCTCCACGCCGAGCGCCCGGACGAGCCGGTTGGCGACGGCGTTGAGGCCCGCGATGACCGGCCGGAAGACCCGGGAGAAGACGTGCTGCGGGCCGGCCACGAAACGGGCCACCTGGAGCGGCCGGGAGACGGCCCAGTTCTTCGGGACGAGCTCGCCGACGACCATCTGGACGGCGGAGGCGAGCAGCATGCCGATGACGACGGCCACGCCGGGTACGGCGCCCTTGGGGAGGCCGGTCGCTTCGAGCGGCCCGGCCAGCAGGGCTGCGAGGGCGGGCTCGGCGAGCATGCCGACCACGAGGGAGGTGATGGTGATGCCGAGCTGGGTGCCGGAGAGCTGGAAGGACAGCTCCCGCAGGGCTGCGACGACCGTGCGGGCACGGCGGTCGCCCTCGGCCGCGGCGCGTTCGGCCTCGGGTCTCTCGACGGTGACGAGGCCGAATTCGGCTGCCACGAAGAAACCGTTGGCGAGGATCAGGGCGAAAGCCGCCACGAGCAGGAGTAGCGGGATGGTCATGCCGCCGCCTCCGTGGGGAGGGCGGCGCGTGTACTACCGGACGATCCGTCCATTGCTGGAGGGAGTCACTCCTCGAGTCGCAGGTGCCCACGGGCCTCGGGGTCCCGGGGCCGGTGGGAGGGCGCACGGTCGCGCCCCCACACCAGGTTAGTCATTGAGATCGCCGCCGCAATGGGACGCAGCGACGAGGTCGGCCGGGCTCAGTCGTTCTTTGAGCCGGTTCCGTGGGCTTCGGCCAGGGCGCGCAGGGCGCGGGCGTCGCCGATCGCCTGGGCCTTGGCGACCCCGGGCTGGATGCCCAGGGCGGGCAGGCTGGTGCCGTCGCTCAGGTCGAGGAACACCCAGGCGTCGCCGGGGCGGAGGTTGACGCGCAGGATCTGCGCCCACTCCAGGCGGCGGGTGGTGGTGAGGTTGACGACCGTGACCCCGGTCTCGTCGGCGACCACCTTGGGGCGGCTGAGCAGGACGAGCACGGAGGAGAGCAGGGCCGCGGTGAAGACGAAGGCGATCCGCTCACCGGGGTGCAGGGTTTCGAGGCCCAGCGCGATCGCGGTGATCGTCACGAACATGGCGGCGCCCACGCCCAGCAGGACGGCCCGGGTACGGGTCGGCCGGAAGGTGACCGGCAGGGCGGGCGGTGCGGGCTGGGCGGTGGCGTCGGCCATGTTCGTCAGGTGCCTTCGGGTGGTGCCGGATGGTGAGCCGAATCGTGTGCCGGATCGTGAGGGGCGCGCCGCGCGGCGGAGCGCCGGCGGACCCGTCAGAGGCGGCAGGCGTGGATCGAGGTGGTGAGGATCGCGCGCGCGCCGAGCTCGTACAGGTCGTCCATGATCCGCTGGGCCTCCTTGGCGGGGACCATGGCGCGGACGGCGACCCAGCCCTCGTTGTGCAGCGGGGAGACCGTCGGCGACTCCAGGCCCGGGGTGAGGGCGACCGCGCGCTCCAGGTGCTCGGCGCGGCAGTCGTAGTCCATCATCACGTAGCTGCGGGCGACGAGGACGCCCTGGAGGCGGCGCAGGAACTGCTGGGCCCGGGGGTCCTCGGGGTCGGTGTTGCTGCCGCGGATGACGACGGCCTCGGAGGTCATGATCGGCTCGCCGATGACCTCGAGTCCGGCGTTGCGCAGGCTGGTGCCGGTCTCGACGACGTCGGCGATGATCTGGGCGACGCCGAGCTGGATGGCGGTCTCGACCGCGCCGTCGAGGTGGACGACGGAGGCTTCGATGCCCTTGTCGGCGAGGTGCTTCGCGACGATTCCCTCGTACGAGGTCGCGATGGTCATCCCGTGGAAGTCCTCGGGGCCCTTCGCGGTGCCGGGGATGGTGGCGTAGCGGAAGGTGGAGCGGCCGAAGTTCAGCGGCAGGATCTCCTCGGCGCTGGCGCCGGAGTCGAGCAGCAGGTCGCGGCCGGTGATGCCGATGTCGAGCTTCCCGGAGGACACGTAGATCGCGATGTCCTTGGGGCGGAGGTAGAAGAACTCCACCTCGTTGTCGGGGTCGACGACCACGAGCTCCTTGGACTCCTTGCGCATCCGGTAGCCGGCCTCATGGAGCATCGCCGACGCCGGTCCGGAGAGTGAACCCTTGTTGGGGACGGCGATGCGCAGCATGGGGCTTCCTTTGGTGCGTAGGTGCGAAAGGGTGTGCTGGTACGGGTGGTGAACGCGCGGACGCCCCGGCAGTGTGTGCCGGGGCCCGCGCGGAACTGCTGCGGTCTGAGGACCGGTGCGGCCTAGAGGTGCGCGTAGACGTCTTCGAGGGTGATCCCGCGCGCCACCATCATCACCTGGACGTGGTAGAGCAGCTGGGAGATCTCCTCGGCGGCGGCTTCCTTGCCCTCGTACTCGGCGGCCATCCAGACCTCGGCGGCCTCTTCTACGACCTTCTTGCCGATGGCATGGACACCCTTGCCGACCAGCTCGGCGGTACGGGAGGTGCTGGGGTCACCGGTGGCCTTGAGCTGGAGCTCGGTGAAGAGCTCTTCGAAGCTCTTGGGGGTTTTGTTCGCCATGATGGTCCTCAGAATACGGGGTCGGCGGCTGCCTACTGGCGCCAGGGTTCGCTGACGGTCCGCAGGGTCATGGCGGTGGAGACGGCGGCGGTGACCGCTTCGTGCCCCTTGTCCTCGTTCGACCCCTCGAGTCCGGCGCGGTCCAGCGCCTGCTCGTCGTTGTCGCAGGTCAGTACGCCGAAGCCGACGGGGACTCCGGTGTCGATCGACACCTGCACCAGGCCCTGGGTGACGCCCTGGCAGACGTAGTCGAAGTGCGGGGTGCCGCCGCGGATGACCACGCCGAGGGCGACGATGGCATCGTAACCGCGACCGGCCAGTACCTTCGCCACGACCGGGAGCTCGAAGCTGCCCGGGACGCGCAGCACGGTGGGCTCGTCGATCCCCAGCTCGTGCAGGGCCCGCAGGGCGCCGTCCACCAGGCCGTCCATGACCTTCTCGTGCCACTGGGCCGCGATCACGGCGACGCGCAGGTCTCCGCAGTTCTTCACGCTCAGTTCGGGTGCGCCCTTGCCGCTCACAGCTCTGCTCCTCGTTGCGATTCGTGTGGTGTGTACTGCGTGTGGTGTTAGTGCGTTTGGTGTTACTGCGTGTGGTGCTGGGGGGTCTGTTACTGGTTGCCGCAGGCGGACGTGGTCGTGGGCCCGTCCAGCCAGGGCAGGTCGTGGCCCATCCGGTCCCGCTTGGTGCGCAGGTAGCGCAGGTTGTGCTCGCCCGCCTCCATGGGCATCGGCTCCCGGTCGGAAACCTTGATGCCGTGGCTGGTGAGGGCCGCCGACTTCTCGGGGTTGTTGGTCAGCAGCCGGACGCTGTGGACGCCGAGGTCGGCGAGCATCTGCGCGCCGGCCCCGTAGTCGCGGGCGTCGGCGGGCAGGCCCAGCTCCAGGTTGGCGTCGAGGGTGTCGCGGCCGCGCTCCTGGAGCTCGTAGGCGCGCAGCTTCGACAGCAGGCCGATGCCGCGGCCCTCGTGGCCGCGCAGGTAGACGATCACACCGCGGCCGGCCGCCTGGACGCGTTCCATGGCGGTGTGCAGCTGGGGGCCGCAGTCGCAGCGCTGCGACTGGAAGATGTCCCCGGTCAGGCACTCGGAGTGCATCCGGACCAGGACGTCCTCGCCGTCGCCGATCTCACCGTGGACGAGGGCCACGTGCTCGACGCCGTCGACGGTGGAGCGGAACCCGTACGCGGTGAAGTGGCCGAAGGAGGTCGGCAGGCTGACCTGGGCCTCGCGGCGCACGGTCGGCTCGGCGGAGCGGCGGTAGGCGATCAGGTCCTCGATGGAGATGATCGTCAGGCCGTGCTTGCGGGCGAAGGGGATCAGCTCGGGCAGCCGCAGCATCACCCCGTCCTCGCCGGCGATCTCCACGATGGCGCCGGCCGGGCGCAGGCCCGCGAGGCGGGCGAGGTCGACGGCGGCCTCGGTGTGGCCGTTGCGGACCAGGACGCCGCCGGGCTTGGCGCGCAGTGGGAAGACGTGTCCGGGGCGGACGAAGTCCGCGGGGCCCGAGACCCCGTCGGCCAGCAGCCGCAGGGTGGTGGCGCGGTCGGCGGCCGAGATGCCGGTGGTGACTCCGTGGGCGCCGCCGGCGTCGACGGAGACCGTGAAGGCGGTCTGCATCGACTCGGTGTTGTGCTGGACCATCTGCGGGAGTTCGAGCCGCTCCAGCTCGTCGCCCTCCAGGGGGGCGCAGATCAGGCCGCGGCACTCGCTCATCATGAACGCGATGATCTCGGGGGTGGCCTTCTCGGCCGCGATGACGAGGTCGCCCTCGTTCTCGCGGTCCTCGTCGTCGACGACGACCACCGGACGGCCGGCCGCGATGTCGCGGATGGCCTGCTCGACGGGGTCGAGCCGGAAGGTCTCTTCGGTCTCGACGCCGGGCACGGGCTTCAGGACGGGGTTCGGGGAGGTCATGCCGTTGCTCCTTCCAGAGCCGGGGCGGTGGTGGTGCGCGAACGCTGGTACCAGTCGTACGCGCCCCAGACGACGAGGGCGAAGTACACGACGTAGACGAGGCCGGAGAAGGCCAGTCCGCTGTTGAAGGCGAGGGGGACGCCGACCAGGTCGACGAGGAGCCAGGCGAACCAGAACTCGACCAGGCCGCGGGCCTGGGCGACCATCGCGACGATGGTGCCGACGAAGATGTAGGCGTCGGCCCACGGGCTCCACGACAGGCTCGGGTAGAGGGTGAACAGTCCGCCGACGGCCAGGGTCCCGGCGGCCGCGCCGGCCAGCAGCAGCCCGCGCTCCTTCCAGGAGGCGGTGCGGACGGCGATGGAGCCGTCCTGGGCGTCCTGCTTGCCGCGCTGCCAGGCGCGCCAGCCCCAGGCGGCCACGCCGATGACGAGGAGCTGCTTTCCGACCCCGCCTGCGAGATGGGCGGAGGCGTAGGCGCCGACGAGGATCAGGCCGGAGAGGAGCTGGGCGGGCCAGGTCCATATGGAGCGCCGCCAGCCGAGCGCGAGGGCGCCCAGGCCGATCAGGTTGCCGATCATGTCGGACCAGATGACCTTCTGGCCGAAGACCTCGAAGGCCTCTGTGTTGAGCCAGGTCAGGGCGCTCACCGGGGGTCCTCCGCACGGTGCAGGGGGTCGACGCCGGCGGCCAGCAGCCGCTCCACGTACTTGGCCAGGACGTCGACCTCGAGGTTGACCGGGTCGCCGGGCTTCTTGATGCCCAGGGTGGTCAGCGCGAGGGTGGTGGGGATGAGGCTGATGGTGAACCAGTCGGCGGCGGCCTCGACCACGGTGAGGCTGACGCCGTCGACCGTGATGGAGCCCTTCTCGACGACGTAGCGGGAGAGGTTCCCCGGGAGGGCGACCTTGACGATCTCCCAGTGCTCGGAGGGGGTCCGCGAGATGATCTCGCCGGTTCCGTCCACGTGCCCCTGGACCAGGTGGCCGCCGAGCCGTCCGCCGAGCTCCATCGGGCGCTCCAGGTTGACCCGGGAGCCCTGGGTGAGGGCGCCGAGGCTGGAGCGGTTCAGGGTCTCCTGCATGACGTCGGCTGTGAACTCGCCGTCACCGGTCTCCACGACCGTCAGGCAGACGCCGTTGACGGCGATGGAGTCGCCGTGCTTGGCGTCCTCGGTGACGACCGGGCCGCGCAGGCGGAAGCGGGAGGCTTCGGCGAGCTCCTCGACGGCGACGACCTCGCCCAGTTCTTCGACGATTCCGGTGAACACTCAGTGCTCCTTGAGGGCTGTGGGGGCGGAAGGGGCCGGCGCGGGGACGGCGGTGACGCGGATGTCCGTGCCGATGCGGACGGTTTCGGTGATGCGGAGCCGGAGCGCGTCGGCGAGGGTGCCGATGCCGGCGTCGGCGAGGGCGAGGGGGCCCGCGCCGAGGAGGACGGGGGCGAGGTAGCCGACGACCTTGTCCACGGCCCCGGCGGCGACGAAGGCGCCGGCCAGGGTGGGGCCGCCTTCGAGGAGGACGGAGCGGATGCCGCGCCCGTACAGCTCGCGCAGCAGGGCGTCCACGGAGATCCCGTACTTGTCGTACGGGAGCCGGGCCAGCTCCACTCCGGCGAGGTGGCGGGTGTCGGCGTCCTCGGCGACGGCGATCAGGGTGGGCGCGGCCTCGTCCAGCACCCGGGCGGTGGGCCGGATGGTGGCGTGGGTGTCCAGGACCACGCGCAGGGGCTGGTCGGCGGCGGTGAAGCCGTCGATCCCCCGGACCGCGAGGTGCGGGTCGTCGGCGCGCAGGGTGCCGGAGCCGACGACTACGGCGTCGGACTCGGCACGCAGCCGGTGGACGTCGGCGCGGGACTCGGGGGAGCTGATCCAGCGGCTGGTGCCGTCGGCGGCCGCGATGCGGCCGTCGAGGGTCGCGGCGTACTTCCACAGGATGTACGGGCGGCCCAGGCGTACGGAGGTCAGCCAGGCGGCGTTGCCCGCCTCGGCCTCCTCGGCGAGCAGTCCGGCGGCGGTGTCGATCCCGGCGGCGCGCAGGGTGGCGCCGCCGCCACTGGCCTGCGGGTTCGGGTCGGAGACCGCGTAGACCACGCGGGCGATCCCGGCGGCGATGAGGGCGCGGGCGCAGGGTCCCGTACGGCCGGTGTGGTTACAGGGTTCGAGGGTGACGTAGGCGGTGCCGCCGTGGGCCGCCGGGCCCGCCGCGTTCAGGGCGTGGATCTCGGCGTGCGGGCCGCCGGCCCGCTCGTGCCAGCCTTCGCCCACGACGGCGCCCGAGGCGTCGGTGATGACGCAGCCGACGACCGGGTTGGGGCTGGTGGAGCCGAGTCCGCGGGCGGCGAGCTCGATGGCTCGGCGCATGGCGCGGGTCCCCGCGTCGGGTGCTGCGTGCGCGGCGTGTGTCGCCACCGGGTCCTCCTGCCTCATCGGGCACGGACTCCGGGGCCTGTCGGGATACGACAGATGAAGCGGGTAGCACACGCGGGGACGCCGAGGCCGGAAACACGGTCCGTTCGACGGCACGTCCCGAGGGATGTGCCGGTGGACCGCCGACGGCGGCGTACCGGTGACTGGCCCGCCGCGCACTGCCTCCCATCCGGACTTTAACCGTCGGTCCAGGAATTTCACCTGGTCAACCGGCCGCTGGCTGCGGACGGGTCGCGGACTATAACCGCCGGTTCGGAATTACACCGACCCCGGAGTGCGCTGCTACTGGTACTGAAGCCAGTGTGCCACGGGTGATCGGCGGCCATGCGGGTGAGTCAATGTGGCCTGGGTCACACATTCGGTCGTTCTTTGGCGCGTCTATTGCGCCGTTCGGCCCACTTCGCCCCTCGGCCCCCCGCCGACGCACACACACGCACCGAACCTTGCCGGATCGCGCACTTTGGTCCAGACCTATTGACGGGTTGGTCTAGTCCTCTTAACGTTCCCTTCATCTTCCCCGGGAGACAGCCCGTCAGATGTGCGCACGTCACGGGCCAACACGCACCACGTTTCAGCCTGTTGTGTCCTGCCATCCTCCCCTCCCCAGGAGGCACAATGCTGTCCCCCACCA
Source organism: Streptomyces sp. NPDC059957 (assembly GCF_042730015.1). Taxonomy (NCBI): domain Bacteria; kingdom Bacillati; phylum Actinomycetota; class Actinomycetes; order Kitasatosporales; family Streptomycetaceae; genus Streptomyces; species Streptomyces sp. NPDC059957. The sequence continues at coordinate 13,323 of NZ_JBHWMB010000062.1, forward strand.
AGACGAGAGCCATGCTCCTGACGTCCGGCGCCGCAATCGCCGGCCTGCTGGTGGCCGGGCTCTCGGCGGGCGTCTCGCACGCCGCCGACAACGAGTCCTGTCGCCCCGACGGCCTGTACAAGACCGCGGGCGTGGACGTCCCGTACTGCTCGGTCTACGACACCGAGGGCCGCGAGAAGATGGGCGCCGACCACCAGCGCCGCGTCATCGGCTACTTCACGGGCTGGCGCACGGGCAAGGACGGCACGCCCGCCTACCTGCCCCACAACATCCCGTGGTCCAAGGTCACGCACCTGAACTACGCCTTCGCCCACGTGGGCAGCGACAACAAGATCTCCGTCGGCGCCGACAACGCGAACAACTCCGCGACCGGGATGACCTGGCCGGGCGTCGCGGGCGCCGAGATGGACCCCGCCCTCCCTTACAAGGGCAATTTCAATCTGCTGAACAAATTCAAGAAGCAGAACCCGAACGTCAAGACGCTGATCTCGGTCGGCGGCTGGGCGGAGACCGGCGGCTACTTCGGCGACGACGGCAACCGCGTCGCGTCGGGCGGCTTCTACTCGATGGCCACCAACGCCGACGGCTCGGTCAACCAGGCCGGCATCGACACCTTCGCGGCCTCCTCTGTCGACTTCATCCGCAAGTACGGGTTCAACGGCGTCGACATCGACTACGAGTACCCGACCACCATGAAGGACGCGGGCAACCCGCTGGACTGGCAGCTGGCCAACGCCCGCCGTGCCGGTCTGGTCAAGGGCTACGACGCCCTCATGAAGAGCCTGCGCGAGAAGCTGGACCGGGCCGGCGCCGCCGACGGCAAGCACTACCTGCTGACCGTCGCCGCCCCCTCCTCCGGCTACCTGCTGCGCGGCATGGAGACCTTCCAGATGCAGAAGTATCTGGACTACGTCAACATCATGTCCTACGACCTGCACGGTGCGTGGAACGAGTACGTCGGCCCCAACGCCTCGCTCTTCGACGACGGCAAGGACGCCGAGCTCGCCGCCGCGAACGTGTACGGCAGCTCCCAGTACGGGAACATCGGCTACCTCAACACCGACTGGGCCTACCACTACTTCCGCGGCTCCATGCCGGCCGGCCGCATCAACATCGGCCTGCCGTACTACACCCGCGGCCACAAGAACGTCCAGGGCGGCACCGACGGTCTGTGGGGCAAGGCCTCCGCGACCACCTGCCCGGCCGGCGCGGGCCTGACCAAGTGCGGTGACGGCGCGACCGGCATCGACAACCTGTGGCACGACAAGGACACCAACGGCGTCGAGTCGCCGGCCGGTTCCAACCCGATGTGGCACGCCAAGAACCTGGAGAAGGGGATCGTCGGCGACTACGTCACCAAGTACGGCTTCCCCGCGAACACCACGCTGACCGGCACCTACGCCCGCAAGTACGACTCGACCCTGGTCGCGCCGTGGCTGTGGAACGCGCAGAAGAAGGTCTTCCTCTCCACGGAGGACGAGCAGTCGGTGGCGGCCAAGGCCGACTACGTGATCGACCGCGGCATCGGCGGCACCATGGTCTGGGAGATGGCGGGCGACTACGGCTGGAACGCCGCCAAGGGCCAGTACGAGATGGGCGACACGCTCACCTCCCTGATGTACGACAAGTTCAAGGCCGCCTCCCCGTACGGCGCCAAGAAGTCCAACACCGCACTGCCGACGCAGGCCGTGGACATCAGGACCGAGTTCACCGAGTTCAAGCTCGGCGACTCGAACTACCCGATCACCCCGAAGCTCAAGATCACCAACAACACCACGGCCACCCTGCCGGGCGGCACGGAGTTCCAGTTCGACTACGCGACCGCGTCCCCGGCCAACGCCTCGGACCAGTCGGGCTTCGGCACCAAGGTGATCAAGAGCGACCACACCGGCAGCAACGTCGGCGGTCTGAAGGGCGACTTCCACCGGGTCTCGCTGAAGCTCCCGGCCTGGCAGACGCTCGCCCCGGGCGCCTCGGTCGACCTGGCCTTCAACTACTACCTGCCGGTCTCCACGCCCTCCAACTGGACGGTGAACATCTCCGGCACGACGTACTCGCTCGCCGGTGACCTGGCGCGCGGTGTCACCGTGGTCCAGCCGGGCGGCACCACCACACCGCCGACCACGCCGCCCACCACACCGCCGACGACACCCCCGACCACGCCGCCGACCACCCCGCCCACGACTCCTCCGGGCGGCACGTGCACCAACCCCGCGTACGTGGCGGGCACGGTCTACAACAGCGGCAACGTCGTCTCGCACCAGGGCCGCAACTGGAAGGCCCAGTGGTGGACGCAGAACGAGACTCCCGGCACCACCGGTGAGTGGGGCGTCTGGAAGGACCAGGGCGCCTGCTGACACCCCACGGGGTGACCGCACAGGTGAAGTGACGTGAGGACCCGGTGGCCCGGCGGCCACCGGGTTCTCGCGTTCCCCGGACCGGCCGGTGATCTCGTGGAGATCCTCCGACTCCCTCGGCTCAGAGGGCTGGACGGACCCGGGTGGCGGGCCACAGGGACGTCCGCCCGGCCGATCAGGCCGTGAAGAGGACGGACTGCGCCGACTCGCGGGCGGCGAGCCGCGCCCCGGTGAGTACCGCCGGGTCGCCGAGGGTGCTGGCGCGGACCTCGGTCGGGACCGGGCTCAGGGCGGTGAGGCGGCGGGCGACCCCGGCCGCCAGCGCCGGTCCGCCCGCGTGGCCGAGTTCCCCGCCGAGCACGACGCAGCCGGGGTCCAGGATCGCCGCCACGGCCGCCGCCCCGAGGGCCAGCCGGTCGGCCAGGGCATCGAGGAAGGCCGGTCCGGCGGCGCCCGCGACGGCCTCCTCGACCGGCCCGTCGAAGCCGTGGGCCGCGGCGAGCGCGGCCACCCCGGCGCGCCCCGCCAGCTCGTGGAAGCCGCCCTCGCAGTTCGTGGCCGAGGGGAGGCCGCCCGTCCCGGGCACCGGCAGGAAGCCGATCTCCCCGGCTCCGCCCGAGGCGCCCCGGCGCAGCCGCCCGTCGAGCACCACCGCGGCGCCGGCCCCGTCGCCGAGCCAGAGCAGCACGAAGGACTCCAGGTCCCGGGCCGCCCCGACGCGCTGCTCGGCCAGGGCCGCCAGGTTGGTCTCGTTCTCCACCACGACCACGGCCGGCAGCCGCCGCTGCAGCGCCGCCACCAGGTCCCGGTGCCAGGCGGGCAGTCCGGCGCTGTCGCGGAGCTCTCCGGTGCCCGGGGCCACCAGCCCCGGCGCTCCGATCACCACCGTGTGGAGCCGGTCGGCGCCCGCCTCCCGGGCCAGCTCCTCCAGCCGGTCCACCGCTTCCTCCACGGCGTCCACCGGCAGGGCCGCCTGCGCCAGCGGCCGGCCGAGGAGGTCGGCGACGACCGCCGTCGCGCTGTCCGTCCGTACGTCGAGCGCCGCGAGGTAGGCCCGCCGCGCCACGATCCCGTAGAGCTTGGCGTTGGGTCCGCGCCGCTGTTTGCCGGATTCCCCGACGACCTCGATCAGCCCGGCTCCGGCGAGGCGTCCCACCAGGTCGGCGACGGAGGGGCGGGACAGCCCGGTCAGTTCCTTGAGCTGGGGGGCCGTCAGGGGGCCCTCCTCCTGGAGGAGCTGGAGGGCGAGACGGTCGTTGATGGCCCGTGCCGTGCTCGGCGAGGCGGGGGACGGAGCCGGGGACGCGGCGCGGGCGGTGGCGGTCAGGGCCTTGGCAGGAGTCACGGCGCCCATCCTAGGAGTTCCGGGGGCTAACTATCAGGCAGGGTACCTGATAGTTTACGGGTCATGAACGGGGAATCCGACCTCAGCCCGGCGCGACTGCGCCATGCCCGCTTCGCCATCGCCGGCGTCTTCTGCGTACACGGCGCAGTCACCGGCTCCTTCGCCACCCGCATCCCCTGGATCCAGGACCACGCGCAGCTCGGCGCGGGCACCCTGGGACTGGCCCTCGCCTTCCCCGCGCTCGGCGCGGCGCTGACGATGCCGCTGGCCGGACGCATCAACCACCGGCTCGGCGCGCGCACCGCCCTGCGCGTGCTGCTGAGCCTGTGGACGCTCGCCCTCATCCTGCCGAGCCTCGCCCCGAACCTGTGGACGCTCTGCTTCGTGCTCTTCGTCTACGGGGCCACCGCCGGAATGTCGGACGTGGCGATGAACGCCCTGGGCGTGGAGACCGAGAACCGGCTGAAGCGCTCGATCATGTCCTCGCTGCACGGCATGTGGAGCGTGGGCGCCCTGATCGGCTCGGCCGCCGGCACCGTCGCCGCGCACGCCGGCGCGGACGGCCGCCTGCACCACCTGATCGCCGCGCTCGCCCTGACGCTGGCCGGGCTGATCGCCGTACGGGGCGTACTGGACCTGCGCACCGACACCGCCGGGGAAGAGGCGCCGCCGCACTTCGCACTGCCCCCGAAGTCCGCGCTGCTCATCGGCGCGATCGGCTTCTGCGCCGTCTTCGCGGAGGGCGCCAGCCTGGACTGGTCCGCGGTGTACCTGCGGGACGTGCTGCACACGGACGCCGGCCTCGCGGCCGCCTCGACCACCGCCTTCGCGCTGACGATGGCGCTCGCCCGGCTGGTCGGGGACAAGGTCGTGGACCGGTTCGGGGCCGTCCGCACGGTCCGCGTGGGCGGCGCACTGGCCACCGCGGGCGGGCTGCTCGTGGTCACGGTCCACCACCCGGCCGCGGCCCTGGCCGGGTTCGGGCTGATCGGGCTCGGCATCGCGGTGGTGGTCCCACTGGCCTTCGCGGCGGCCGCGCGCAGCGGTCCGGCCCCGGCGCAGGCCATCGCCGGTGTCGCGACGATCACGTACACCTCGGGGCTGATCGCCCCGTCGGCGATCGGCGCGGTGGCCGACGCGACCTCGCTGGTGGTGTCGTTCGGGCTGGTCACGCTGCTGTCGTTCGCACTGATCGTGGGGGCGACCGTACTGCGGCAGCGGCCGGTGGCGGCAGGGACCTCGGCCGCCAACCGGGACGAACCTGCACCTATCCGGCCGTAATATGTCGCCTGGTCACCTACGGCCTCGTAGCGTGGCCACGCTCTCGGTGCACGACGAATAACGAAGAACGAACGAAAAGCGGTGGAACATGGGCCTCGGCGTGCGCTGGACCCTGCACGGAGACGGGCGGACCCCCGCCCCCGGCGCGGTGGTGCGGCCGGACGAGCGGCTGTCGTGGCCGCGGACCGCCGGGCTGGGCGCCCAGCACGTCGTGGCGATGTTCGGAGCCAGCTTCGTGGCGCCGGTCCTGATGGGGCTGGACCCGAACCTCGCCATCATGATGTCCGGTGTAGCCACCGTCATCTTCCTGCTGGCGACCCGCGGCCGGGTCCCCTCGTACCTGGGCTGCTCGCTCTCCTTCGTGGGCGTGGCGGCGGCGATCCGGGCGGGCGGCGGGGACAGCGCGGTCGTCACGGGCGCGGTCTTCGTGGTCGGCGCGGCCCTGTTCCTGGCGGGGGTGGCGGTCCAGCGGTTCGGGGCGCGGATCATCCACGCGGCGATGCCGCCGGTGGTGACGGGCGCCGTCGTGATGCTGATCGGCTTCAACCTGGCGCCCGTGACGGCCTCCACGTACTGGCCGCAGGACCAGTGGACGGCCCTGCTGACGATGCTGTTCACCGGGCTGGCCGTGGTCTGCCTGCGGGGCTTCTGGTCGCGGATCGCGATCTTCCTCGGCCTGATCTTCGGGTACGGCATCTCCTGGGTCTTCGACCTCGTCTTCGGCAAGATCCACTCGACGGTGGGCGGGCCCGAGGCCGTGGACCACTGGCGGCTGGACCTGTCCGGGGTCGCCAAGGCCGACTGGGTCGGGCTGCCGACCTTCCACGCGCCGGCCTTCGAGTGGTCGGCGATCCTGATCGCGCTGCCGGTCGTCATCGCGCTGATCGCGGAGAACGCCGGGCACATCAAGGCCGTCGGCGAGATGACCGGCGATTCGCTCGACGACAAGCTCGGCACGGCCATCGCCGCCGACGGCGCCGCGTCGATGCTGTCCACGGCGGTCGGCGGCCCGCCGAACACCACGTACTCCGAGAACATCGGCGTCATGGCCGCCACCCGCGTCTACTCCACGGCGGCCTACTGGGCGGCGGCCGGCTTCGCCCTGCTCTTCGGCCTGTGCCCGAAGTTCGGCGCGGTCGTCGCCGCGATCCCCGGCGGGGTGCTGGGCGGGATCACCGTGATCCTGTACGGCATGATCGGCCTGCTCGGCGCGCAGATCTGGATCAACGGCCGGGTGGACCTGCGCAATCCGCTGAACCTGGTGCCAGCCGCGGCGGGCATCATCATCGGCGTCGGCGGGGTCCGGCTGAACATCAGCGACAGCTTCGAGCTGGGCGGGATCGCGCTCGGCACGATCGTCGTGATCACGGGCTACCACGCGCTGCGGTACTTCGCTCCGGCGCACCTGAAGCAGCAGGAGCCGCTGCTGGACTCGGGTACCTCCGCGTACGACGGGACGGCCGCCGAGGAGCCCGGGGACAAGCGGGGTTGACGGAGTTTCGCCCGAACCGGGGAAGCGTACGGCCAAGTTCCCCTGATCCCGGCCCGCGGCTGCGACGCTGCCTCCCATGGTCCCCATGGAAGCGGTGCTGGCGCGGATGCGCGCCCTGGACGAGCGGCTCCCCGAGCGGGACGGCGTCGCCGTCTTCAACCGGGTGTACCTCACGGTGACGCAGACCGTGCACGAGGGGATCGCGCACGGCGCGTTCCCCTCGCCCCGCCGGGCGGAAGCCCTCAGCGTCCGCTTCGCCGAGCGCTACCTGACGGCGGTGGAGGCCGACCGGGCCCCGGCGTGCTGGCGGCCGCTCCTCCAGTACCGCCGCCACCCCGGGATCCGGCCGCTCCAGCACGCGCTGGCCGGCATCAACGCGCACATCGGCCACGACCTGGCGCTGGCGGTGGTCGCCACCTGTCGCTCGCTCGGCTGCGAACCGGCCGCGCTCGAAGCGGACTTCGACCGGGTCGGTGACACCCTGGTCTCCCTGGAGGAGCACATCCGGGAGGACCTGATGCCGGGCCCGGACCTGCTGGAGGTCGCGGACCCGCTCACGCATCTGCTCGGCGCCTGGAGCCTGGAGCGGGCCCGTGCGGGGGCGTGGGCGTCGGCGCGCCTGCTGTGGTCGCTGCGCCGCTCCCCCGACCTCGCGGAGGAGTTCACCGAGTCCCTCGACGCGGGCGTCGGCCTGGTCGGCCGCTGCCTGCTGACGCCTACGGGCTGACCCCGGCGCCCTGCGGGGCTGTCCCCTACCCGCCCTTCCACCGTTCCCCGGGCTCCGCCCGGACCCCTGCCGCGTGCGGCGCCGATCCCGGGGGCCAGCCCCCGGACCCCCGCTCCTCAAACGCCGGAGGGGCTGGATTAAAGGTCAGTCCTCCGGGAGTTCTACCGGGGCTATGTCGTCGTAGACGTCGCCCGGGCCGGGGTTGGTGGAGTCCGTGGCGCCGCCGAGGTGGTGCATGACGCCCCAGACGGCGTTGAGGGCCGTCTGGACCGCGCCCTCCGCCCAGCCCGCCGTCCAGGAGATGTCGTCGCCCGCGAGGAAGATGCCGCGCTTGTCCTCGGGGAGGCGGTCCTGCATGAAGTGGGTGAACAGGCGGCGCTGGTAACGGTAGTGGCCCGGCAGGTTGGCCTTGAACGCGCCCATGAAGTAGGGCTCGTTCTCCCAGGACACGGTCACCGGGTTGCCGATGATGTGGCGGCGGATGTCGACCTTCGGGTAGATCTCGCCGAGGGACTTCAGCATGACCTCCATCCGCTCGTTCGCGGACAGCGGCAGCCACTTCAGGCTGTCGTCGCACCAGGTGTAGGACAGGCAGATGACGGCCGGCTTGTCGGGGCCGTTGTCCAGGAGGTACGTCCCGCGGGTCATCCGGTCGGTCAGGGTCATCGACATGACGTCGCGGCCCGTTTCCTCGTCCTTGTCCAGCCAGAAGGGGCGGTCGACCGGGATGAAGAGCTTGGAGCTCTCCATGTAGTGGGTGCGCTCGATCGCCGTCCAGTGGTCGATCGGGAAGAGCGTGTCGTCGCACGCGATCTTCGACAGCAGCATCCAGGACTGCGCCGTGAAGATCGCGGCGCGGTAGGTGCGGATGTCGCCGGAGGCGTCCGTGACCGTGATGCGGTTGCCCGCCGTGCGGTGCAGGCGGGTGACCGCCGGGCGCGGGGTGCCGCCGTGCAGGGAGGAGAGGGAGGTGCCCTGTGCCCAGTGCACGATCTTCTCGGGCTCGCGGTCCCACATGCGCAGCGGGAGCTGCTGCGAGCCGCCCACGATGCCGCGGTGGTGGTCGTCGGCCTCGGTGTAGACGACGCGCAGGATCTCCAGGATGGAGTTCGGGAAGTCGGTGTCCCAGCCGCCCGTGCCGAAGCCGACCTGGCCGAAGATCTCGCGCTTGCGGAAGGACTTGAAGGCCTCGGACTTGCAGAGGAACCCGTAGAAGGTCTCGTCGTCGAGCTTCTCGACGAGCTTCGCCCAGATCTCGCGGATGCGCGGGACGTCCCGCTCGCGCATCGCGGTGTTCATGTCGGAGAAGTCGGCGCCCTCCTCCAGACAGGCGTTCCACGCGGCGGACACGTCGCGGTAGACCTGCGGGAGGTCGGCGATGGTCTCGGCGTAGTGGGTCTCGCCCTTGAGGTCGACCACCGTCGAGGGGGTGGCCTCGGCGAGCGGGTTCGGGAAGGGCTCGGTGACCAGCCCGACGAGGTCGATGTAGTGCTGGAGGGCCGTGGAGGACGGCGGGAAGCGCATGGCGCCCATCTCCGCGGTCAGTTCCTCGGTGCCCGCGCCCTCGAAGCCCACCGTGCGCAGCCGGCCGCCGATCTGGTCGGCCTCGTAGACGACGGGCTTGAGGCCCATCTTCATCAGCTCGTACGCGGAGATGATGCCCGACAGCCCGCCGCCGATGACGGCGACCTCGGTGCCGTGCTCGGTCGCCGGTATCTGCCCGAGGCCCGCCGGGTGGGCGAGGAAGTCGTCGTACGCGTAGGGGAAGTCCGGTCCGAACATCGTGATCGGCATCTGGCCGTCGCTGTGCGGGACGGCGGTGGTGGGCACCGTGGACGTCATGGGGTACGACTCCTAGCGGGGTGTGGCAGGGGGGAAGGGCAAGCCGGGGGGCGGGGTGGGCGGCGGCGGTGCGTGGACCGCGGTCAGACGAGCGAGGCGTACAGGCCGGGCCGCCGGTCGCGCAGGTACGGGTTGGTCTCGCGCGAGACGCGCAGCAGTTCGGGGTCGGCCTCGCCGAACACCAGCTCCTCGCCGCGGCCGGCCCGGGTCCGGGTGGTCCCGTCGGGGCTCGCCAGGCAGCTGAGGCCGACGAACTCGAACTCGCCCTCCGGGCCCGTGCGGTTGACGTACGCGATGTACATCTGGTTCTCGAAGGCCCGTACGGGGACCAGCTGTTCGGCGACGAACTGGAACGGGTGCATCTGCGCGGTCGGCACCAGGAGGAGGTCGGTGCCGGCGAGCGCGTGCGCCCGGACGTTCTCGGGGAACTCCACGTCGTAGCAGATCATGACGCCGACGCGGAGGCCGCCGAGGTCCGCCTGGACCACCGGGGTGTCGCCGGGGGTGAAGGCCGCCTGCTCGAAGCCGCCGAAGAGGTGGGTCTTGCGGTAGTTCGCGAGCCGTTCCCCGTCGGGGCCGACGAGCTGCGCCGCGTTGTAGACGGCGTCCCCGTCCCGCTCGGGGTAGCCGTAGAGCACGGCCAGTCCGTGGCGGCGGGCGATCTCGCCGATGGCGCGGGCGGACATGCCGTCGGCCGGTTCGGCGAGCCGCGCGATGTCCTCGATCTCCAGCGCGTAGCCGGTCAGGAACATCTCCGAGGTCACGAGGAGCCCGGCCCCCGCCTGTGCGGCGCGCGTCGCGGCCTCTTCGAGCGCCTTCAGGTTGTCGGCGGTGTCGCCGAGCCGTCCGGAACTCTGGAGGAGGGCGGTGCGCAGCGGGGGCATGGGCGTACCTCTGTGGCAGGAGGGGTGGGGGTCCTTAAACGGTACGTTCGCGCGTTCGACCGGGACAAGGCGTGACCGTTGCGCGCCGCGCATCGATTCGTTGCGCATGGGCGGGCGAAGGCGGCGATTCGTTGCGTGGAGCCCGCGCGAACGGTCCGAAAGGCCTTTTCGGGGGTTCTACGAGGCCGGGCCGAAGGCCGGCCCGAAGGCCGGGTGCACGCTCAGCCTGCGCAGGTCCTCCAGGATGTCGGGGGCGTGATTGGAGACCACCCGGCCGCTCCAGCCGTCGCAGAGGGCGGGGACGGTGAGCGTGCCGTCGTGGTCGTGCCCGGCGGCCTCGTAGGCGCGGCGGAGCGCGTCGTGCCCCGCGGGGTCGGAGCCGGGCCGCAGGACGGTCAGGGCCACGGTGTCCCGCAGGCCCAGCTCGGCGAAGGCGGCGGTGACGCCGAGGCAGCTCGGACAGTCGTCGGCGGCCACGTAGAGCCGGTACCGGTGCGGTTCGGGCGAGAAGCCGGTCCCGATCCGGCCCCGGAGGACCTCGGGCTGCCGGCGGGGCCGGGCAGGGGTCTGGACAGGCGCCTGGACATGGGTCTGGGCAGGGGCCTGGACATGGGTCTGGGACATGGCTCTCCTCGGTCTGCGTGCGTACGTGCGTGCTCGGCGGGGCCTCAGGAGGCCGGGGCCGTGGCACTGCAGACGCGGAGGAGATCTATGTGCAGCCTGCGGGTGAGCCAGGAGCGGCGCAGCGGGGTGGCGGAGGCGGAGGGTGTGGTGCGCTGGTCCACCGGGCCCCCTCCCTGTCCGTTGCCCCCATTAGGCTGGCGTTCGCAGTCTCGTGGCACCGCCAGGGGCCGTCAAGACCGCCCGCACGAGTGTCTGCGTCCCATGACACGAGTGCCTGCGCCCCGTGAAAGGAAGCTCTCTCCCATGTCCCGTGAGTCCCGGCCCGGTGCGGTCCTCGACAATCCCGTGTGGGCCGCGCTCGACGGCCCGCACCGGGGCTTCGCCGAGACCGGTCCCGCCGGACTCGCCGCCCGGTACGCAGCCGGCGTATCGCCCTTCGCCGCGCTCGCCGACCCGGAGGATCCGCGGGCCTGGGCGGATCTGGCCGAGCTCGCCGGCCCGGGGCAGGAGGTCTGGGTGACCGGGCTGCCGACCCCGCCCGCGGGCTGGGAGACCCTGATGTCCATACCCGGCGTCCAGCTGGACGGCCGGGCGGTACGGGGCAAGGAGGAGCCGGAGGCGGTCCTGCTGGGGCCCGCCGACGTGCCCGAGATGCTGGAGCTGGTCGAGCTGACCCGGCCCGGCCCGTTCGGGGAGCGCACCGTCGAGCTGGGCACGTACCTCGGGATCCGCCGCGGCGGCCGGCTCGTCGCGATGGCGGGCGAGCGGATGCGGCCGCCGGGCTGGTCGGAGGTCAGCGCCGTGTGCACGCACCCCGATCACCGGGGCGAAGGGCTCGCCGGGCGGCTGATCCGCGCGGTCGTGGCCGCCGTGGAGGAGCGCGGGGACACTCCGTTCCTGCACGCCGCGGCGCAGAACACCTCGGCCGTGGGGCTGTACCTCTCGATGGGGTTCACCCTGCGCCGCGAGCCGGTCTTCATCGGGCTTCGCACGCCCGACACGAAGCATTAACACGGATTGACATTCCATCCGTTGTGGCCCGGTCCCCCCTGATCTAGCGTCGGAGGGACGACCGGAACACGAGGCGAAGGGGGTGGCCGGGCATGACCGTACGAACCGCCGGTGACGCCCTCACCCCGCGCCGTGCCGTCCATCTGCACTCCCGCGCGCACATCGACCTCCTGCGCGTCGCCGGCTCCCTCTGTCGTTCCTGATCAGCGTTCCGCGATCCGATTCGTCCTTCGCCGCGCCGTCCGATCAGGAGGCAGTTCCGCCATGCCCGTGCACCCTTCCCCCTCCCCTTCCGAGTCCCGCTCCCCCGCGCTCCACCTCGCCGTGGCCCTCGACGGCGCGGGCTGGCATCCCGCCGCCTGGCGCGAACCGGGCACGGACGCCGACCGGTTGTTCACGGCCGGCTACTGGGCCGCGCTCGTCGCCGAGGCCGAGGCCGGGCTGCTGGACTTCGTCACCTTCGAGGACTCGCTGAGCCTGCAGTCCACCGATCCGGCCGGGCCCGACGGCCGTACCGACCTGGTGCGGGGCCGGCTCGACGCGGTGCTGGTCGCCGCGCGGGTGGCGCCGCTGAGCCGGCACATCGGGCTGGTGCCGAGCGTGGTGGCCACCCACACCGAGCCCTTCCACGTCTCCAAGGCGCTCGCCACCCTGGACTACGTGAGCCGCGGACGCGCCGGGCTGCGCATCCAGATCTCCGAACGGCCCGATGAGGTGGCCCACTTCGGGCGGCGCACGGCCCCCCTGGACCCGGCCGGGCTGTACGGCGAGGCCGCCGATCACGTCGAGGTGGTGCGGCGGCTGTGGGACAGCTGGGAGGACGACGCCGAGATCCGCGACGTGGCCACCGGCCGGTTCGTCGACCGCGCCAAGCTGCACTACATCGACTTCGAGGGCCCCCGTTTCAGCGTGAAGGGCCCGTCCATCACCCCCCGGCCGCCCCAGGGGCTGCCTCCGGTCAGCGCGCTGGCCTCCGACGCCGCCGTGTACCCCTTCCTCGCGCGGTCGGCCGACATCGGCTACGTGACGGCGCGGGCCGGCGAGGTCCGCGCCGCCGTCGCCGCGCTCCCCGGCACCCCGCACCTGTTCGGCGAGCTGACGGTCTTCCTCGACGACAAGGCGGCGACGGCGGAGCGACGGCTCCAGCGGCTGGACGCCGTGCACGGGGCCGCGTACACGAGTGACGCCCGCATCTTCGCGGGGACGCCGGCGGACCTCGCCGACCTGCTGCTCGAGGGGCAGGAGGCCGGGCTCACCGGCTTCCGGCTGCGGCCGGGGGTGCTCGCCCACGACCTGCCGGCGATCACCCGAGGCCTGGTTCCGGAGCTCCAGCGGCGCGGGGCGTTCCGGCGGGCCTACGAGGCCTCCTCGCTCCGCGGCCTGCTGGGGCTGCCGCGCCCGGCGAGCCGGTACGCCGCCGCCCCGGCGGCTCCCGCCGCCACCGCTTCGCCCGCCGCTTCCCCCGCCGCCTGATTCCCCAGGAAGGACCGACAGCAGCCATGAGCAAGCCGCTCAAGCAGATCCACCTCGCGGCGCACTTCCCGGGGGTCAACAGCACCACCGTGTGGAGCGACCCGGCCGCCGGGAGCCAGATCGACTTCGATTCCTTCGTCCATTTCGCGCGGACCGCCGAGCGCGCGAAATTCGACTTCCTCTTCCTCGCCGAGGGCCTGCGCCTGCGCGAACAGGGCGGTGAGATCTACGATCTGGACGTGGTGGGCCGTCCCGACACCTTCACGGTGCTGGCGGCGCTCGCCGCCGTCACCGAGCACCTCGGACTGGCCGGCACCATCAACTCCACCTTCAACGAACCGTACGAGGTGGCCCGCCAGTTCGCCTCCCTGGACCATCTGTCCGGCGGCCGGGCCGCCTGGAACGTGGTCACCTCCTGGGACGCCTTCACCGGGGAGAACTTCCGGCGCGGCGGGTTCCTGCCGCGCGAGGAACGCTACGAGCGGGCAAGGGAGTTCCTGGACACCGCGGGCGAGCTCTTCGACGCGTGGGACGGTGGCGAGATCCTCGCCGACCCGGTCTCCGGGGAGTTCCTGCGGGACGCGAACCCCGGCGCCTTCGCCCACCGGGGGAAGCAGTTCGACATCTCCGGGCACTTCAACGTGCCGCGCAGCCCCCAGGGGCGGCCGGTCGTCTTCCAGGCGGGCGATTCGGACGAGGGGCGGGAGTTCGCGGCGGCCGCCGCCGACGCCATCTTCGGGCGCTACGGCACGCTGGAGGAGGGCCGCGCCTTCTACGCGGACGTCAAGGGGCGCCTGCCCCGGTACGGGCGCGACCCCGACGAGCTGAAGATCCTGCCGGCGGCGACCTTCGTACTGGGCGACACCGATGCCGAGGCGCAGGAGCTGGCCCGCGAGGTCCGGCTCCAGCAGGTGAGCGGGGCGACCGCGATCAAGCGCCTGGAGCACGTGTGGAACCGGGACCTGTCGGGCTACGACCCGGACGGGCCGCTCCCGGACGTCGATCCGGTGCCCGGGGAGAACACCATCGCGCTGGGCCGGGCGAGCGTGCGCATGCACCGGGATCCGGTGGCCGTGGCCCGTGAGTGGCGGGAGCGGGCGGCCGCCGGGGGGCTGTCGATCCGGGAACTGGTGATGGAGACGAGCGAGCGGCAGTCCTTCGTCGGCTCGCCCCTCACCGTCGCCCAGGGCATCGACGCCCTGGTCCAGGCGGACGCGGCCGACGGCTTCATCCTGGTCCCGCACCTGACCCCCGGCGGGCTCGACGCCTTCGCGGACACCGTCGTCCCGCTGCTCCAGGAGCGCGGGGTGTTCCGCCGCGAGTACACCGGCCCGACGCTGCGCGACCACCTCGGGCTGGCGGCGCCGCGCGCCCTCGCCCCTGCTCGCGGCTGACGGCCGCAGGGCCGCGCCCGAAGCCCGGCTCCCACCACCACCGAAGAAGGGGGAACACCATGCCCGGTATCCCGCTCGGGGTCCTCGACCTCGTCCCGGTCCCGTCCGGCTCCACTGCGGCCGGGGCCCTGCGCTCCAGTGTCGACCTGGCCAGGCAGGCCGAGCGGTTCGGCTACGCCCGCTACTGGTTCGCCGAGCACCACCTGAATCCGGGCGTCGCGGGGACCTCGCCCGCCGTCGTGCTGGCGCTGACCGCCTCGGCCACCTCCACGATCCGGATCGGCTCGGGGGCGGTCCAGCTCGGGCACCGCACGGCCTTGTCGACGGTCGAGGAGTTCGGCCTGCTGGACGCGGTGCACCCGGGGCGGATCGACCTGGGGCTGGGCCGTTCGGCGGGCGGCCCGCCGGCCCGCCGTGCCGGGGCCGAGCCGCCGGTGGCGTACACCACGGAGAACGGGCTGCGCATACCGAAGCCGTTCTCCTTCGCCCACCTGCGCGATCACCCGCGCATCGCGCTCCAGCAGCGGCTGCTGCAGCTGCCGGGGGCCACGGCGCAGGAGTACTCCGAGCAAGTGGGCGACGTACTGGCCCTGTTGCGCGGGGAGTACCGCTCGCCGGACGGGGTGGAGGCGCATGCCGTGCCCGGGGAGGGCGCCGAGGTACAGGTGTGGGTCCTGGGCAGCAGCGCGGGGGTGAGCGCGGAGACGGCGGGCGCGAACGGGCTGCGGTTCGCGGCGAACTACCACGTCAGCCCCGCGAGCGTGCTGGAGGCCGCGGACGCCTACCGGGCGGCCTTCAAGCCCTCGGCCGGGCCGGGCGGGCTGGACCGGCCGCACCTGACCGTGTCCGCCGATGTCGTGGTGGCCCCGGACGACGCCGAGGCCCGGGAGCTGGCGACCGGGTACGCGCCTTGGGTACACAGCATCCGGTCCGGCGAGGGGGCGATCCCCTTCCCGTCCCCGGAGGAGGCCCGAGCGCTGACCCGGGGCTGGTCGGAGGCGGACCACGAGCTGGTGGCGGACCGGGTGGAGACGCAGTTCGCCGGTTCGCCGGCCACCGTCGCCGACCAGCTGGAGCGGCTGCGGGACGCGACGGGCGCGGACGAGCTGCTGATCACCACGATCACGCACGAGCACGCCGACCGCGTGCGCTCGTACCGGCTGCTGGCAGGTGAGTGGGCCCGGCGGGGATGAGGTGCCGGCTTTCGCCGCGGGCCCAGGAAGAGGATGGTGGGAGGTGAGTCCCCGGCGCCCGCCATCCCGGGAGGTACATCATGCGCAAGGTTCTGGACTGCAGGGAGTACCCGAGCGAACTGAACTGCACCCTCACCATCGCGGGTGAGGAGGAGGAGCTGCTGCGGGCGGCCACGCAGCACGCCGTCGACGTGCACGGCCACACCGACACCCCGGAGTTCCGCGAGCAGCTGCGCGGCCTGATGAAGGCCGACGTACCGCAGCACGCCTGAGGCCGTGCACCGCACGCTTCGCCTCGTGCGCCCGGCGTGGCACCAGGGGTGCTACGCGGGTGCGCCCGAGGTGAAGCGGCGCAGCAGCGGGGACAGGACGAGCACGGACTTGGTGCGCTCCACGAAGGGCTCGCCCGCGATCCGCTCCAGGACCCGCTCGAAGTGCCGCATGTCCGAGGCGAAGATCTGCACGAGGGCGTCCGCGTCACCGGTGACGGTGGACGCGGACACGACCTCGGGATAGCGCTCCAGCCCCCGCCGGATGTCGTCCGGCGAGGTGTTGTGGCGGCAGTACATCTCGATGAAGCCCTCGGTCTCCCAGCCCATCGAGGCGGGGTCCACGCGGACGGTGAAGCCGGTGATGGCTCCCTCGGCGCGCAGCCGGTCGACGCGCCGCTTCACGGCGGGGGCCGAGAGTCCGACCTCGGAGCCGATGTCCGCGAAGGAGCGGCGGGCGTCCTTGGCCAGGGCGTGCACGATGCGTTCGTCGAGATCGTTCAGTCGCACTGCGCGTGGATCACTTCTCTGCTGCGGCCGGTTCTGCTGCGGCCAGACGGGAGCGGCGGATGCCGTACAGGAAGTAGATCACGAGCCCGACGGCCATCCAGCCACCGAAGACCAACCAGGTGACCCCCGGCAGCTCCGTCATGAGGTAGCCGCAGCACAGGAAGCCCAGGATCGGGGTGACCGGGAAGAGCATGACCCGGAAGGTGCGGTTCATGTCCGGGCGGGTGTAGCGCAGGATGACGACGGCGATGTTGACCAGGCCGAAGGCGAAGAGCGTGCCGATGCTGGTGGCGTTGGCCAGCTCGCCCAGCGGGATGAAGGCGGCCAGGAGTCCGCAGAAGAGGCAGACGATGATCGTGTTGACGCGGGGGGTGCCGGTCTTCGGGTCGACCTTGGCGAAGGCCCTGGGCATCAGGCCGTCGCGGGACATCGCGAAGAGGATGCGGGTCTGGCCGTAGAGGACGGCGAAGACGACGCTGGCGATGGCGACGATCGCGCCGGCCGCGAGGATGACGCTCCAGAAGGCGTGCCCCGTCACGTTCTCCATGATCTTGGCCAGGGCGGCCTCGCTGCCCTCGAACTCCTGCCACGGCATGGCGCCGACGGCCACCAGGGCGACGAGGCAGTACAGGGCGGTGACGATGGCCAGCGAGAGCATGATCGCGCGCGGCAGGTCCTTCTTCGGGTTCTTGGCCTCCTCACCGGCGGTGGAGGCGGCGTCGAAGCCGATGTAGGAGAAGAAGAGCATCGAGGCGGCGGTACTGATGGCGGTGACGCCGAGCGGGGCCAGCGGGGTGTAGTTGCCGGCCTTGATGCCCATGAAGCCGATGACGCAGAACATGACCAGGGTCACGATCTTGACGGCGACCATGATCGAGTTGATCCGGGCGCTCTCCTTGGCTCCGCGGAGCAGGAAGACCATGCACAGCATCACCACGACCAGCGCGGGCATGTTGATGTAGCCACCCTCGCCCAGCGGGGCGGAGAAGCCCTCGGGGATGGTGTACCCGATGGTGCCGTCGAGGAACTCGTTGAGGTACTGGCCCCAGCCGACGGCAACGGCCGCGACCGAGACTCCGTACTCCAGGACCAGGCACCAGCCGCAGACCCAGGCGACGAGCTCGCCCATGGTGGCGTAGGCGTAGGAGTACGAGGAGCCCGAGACCGGTATGGAGCCGGCCAGCTCGGCGTAGGAGAGCGCGGAGAACAGCGCGGTCAGGCCCGCCACGATGAACGCGATGAAGACGGCGGGACCGGCGATCGGGGTGGCCTCGCCGAGGACGACGAAGATGCCGGTGCCGAGGGTCGCGCCGATGCTGATCATGGTCAGCTGCCACATGGTGAGCGACCGCTTCAGCGCGCCGCCCTCGCCCTGGCCGCCCTCGGCGACCAGCTGCTCCACCGGCTTGCGGCGCAGGAGCGGGTGGGCGGGCTTGCGCGGCGCCTCGGGGGCGGGGGCGAGCGGTGGCGCCTGGCCATGGTCGAGCACGAGGGGACTCCTTTGTCACTGCGGGTGGGGTTTCAGGCGTCGACCGCAGCGGTCCGGAGCAGAGCAGGCCGAAGGCCTGGGCATGGGGGGGACCGCGAGCAGGCGGTCCACGCCACTCCACGTACAGCGAGTGAGCCTACGAGCTGAGTGATACCGCCCGTAATGCACCATCCTTGCACATTGGCGACTGATCGTTGCGCGGATCTGTCCTGGATGGTCCTTTGTTGCGCGGGGATGATCGATCAGTGCGCAGCCGATCCCGACCCGCATTCTTGACACTTCGTCAGATCTGCCGCAGCGTGCCGCCATGGACCTGGACGTGCTCTACGAGATCGACGTGCCGCGGCCCTGGCGGGGAGCCCACCCGCACGGCCAGCGGGCCGCTGAGCAGCGCGCTTACCGGGAGGCGGTGGAACAGATCCGGCTCGCCGACCGGATGGGCTTCCGTACCGTCTGGGCGGTCGAGCACCACTTCCGCGAGGGCCGCTCGCACTGCCCGGCCCCCGAGGTGCTCCTCGGACACCTGGCGGGGCTCACCGAGCGCATCCGGCTGGGCTTCGGCGTGACCCTGACCCCCTTCGCCTTCACCCCGCCGCAGCGCATCGCGGAGAAGGTCGCCACCGTCGACGTGCTCTCCGGCGGCCGGGTGGAATGGGGCACCGGGCGGTCCACTCCCATGGAGCAGGCGGCCTTCGGGGTGGACCGGGACAAGTCCCGCGACGACTGGCGCGAGGCCATCGAGATCGTGACCGGAATGTGGCGCGAGGAGTACTTCGCGTACGAGTCGGAGCGCTTCAGCTTCCCGCGCCGCATGGTCACCCCCAAGCCGGTGCAGGATCCCCACCCGCCCGCCTGGATGGCGGCCACTTCCCCCGGCTCCGCGGAGGTCGCGGGCGGGCACGGCCTCGGGCTGCTCTCCTTCTCGATCATGCAGCCGCTGGAGGCGATGGCCGCCCAGGTCGCCGCCTACCGGGCCGCGGCCGCCGCCCCGCGCCCGCTCACCGACGTCACCACGGACCGGGTCGCCGCCTACACCCTGGTCCACGCCACCCCGCCGCGGACCGCTGCGGGCCCCCGGGTCTGGGACTCGGTCGCCTGGTGGTACTCCAACCTGGCGCAGTTCACCCTGGAGTGGGAGCTGCCCCACTTGAGCCCCGAGGAACGGGAGCGGACCTTCCCCCTGCTCACACCGATCCTCGAAGGGAACGTTCCCGTACGGGAGTTCAGCGACGGGGACATGATCCTCATCGGGGACGCGGAGACGATCGTCACCAAGGCCAAGCGGTACGCGGACCTCGGCGTCGACCAGCTCATCTGCTACGTCCAGTGGGGGTACCTGGAGCACCGGGAGATCCTGCGGACCCTGGAGATCCTGGGCAAGGAAGTCATCCCGGAGCTGGCCCGCCACACCCCCCGCAAGGCCTCCGCGTGAGCGACGGCCGCGACACCTCCCCGGTCCCCGACACCTCCCCGGTCCCCGACACCTCCCCGATCCCCGACGCCACCCCCGACACCTCCCCCGTCCCCGACTACGCCGCCCTGCACCGCCTCGACGGCCGCGCCCTCGTCCTGCTCGGCGCGGGCAACGGAATCGGCCGCCAGACCGCGCACGCGCTGGCCGCGGGCGGCGCCCGCGTGCTGTGCGTGGACGTGGACGAGGAGCGGGCCCGCGCGGTCGCCGCCGAGACCGGGGGCGTCCCGTACGCCGCCGACGTCACGCGCCGCGAGGCCGTACGGGAGCTCTTCGCCGCGGCGCCGGAGCTGCTCGGCGGCCGCCCGGTCGGCGGGGTGGTCGACATCGTCGGCATGGCCCGGTACGCCGCGCTGCCCGAGGTGGACGACGCCGGCTGGAACTGGCACTTCGACCTGGTGCTGCGGCACGCCTGGCTGGCCGTCCAGTACGGCGGCGAGGCCGTCGCCGCGGCAGGCGGCGGGCCGCTGGTCTTCGTCGCCTCCGTCTCCGGGCTCACCGCGGCCCCGCTGCACGCCGCCTACGGGGCCGCGAAGGCCGGCCTGATGTCCTTGGTGCGCTCGGCGGCGGTAGAGATGGGCCCGCGCGGGGTACGCGTCAACGCGGTGGCACCGGGGGTCGTGTGGACCCCGCGGGTCGCCGCCCTGCTGGGCCCCGAGGGGCGCCGGCTCAACGCGGAGAACGCCCCGCTGGGCCGGGTCGCCGAGACCCGGGACATCGCGGCCGCGCTGTACTTCCTGGCTTCGCCGCAGTCCTCGTACATGACGGGCCAGACGCTGGTCGTGGACGGCGGCGTCGGCGTGAAGTTCCCGTACCCGACGGTCGGAGGCACACGATGAGCACACGGGAACCCGGACCGGACGCGTTCACGGCCATGGCGGCGACCACGGCAACGGCCACGGCCGCGCGCACGGACGGCGTCAGCGACGGCGGCGCCGGCGCCGGGCCGTGGCTGGACCCCGGCCCCTTCCTGCGCGGTGTGGCCTGGCTCGACGGCGGCCGCCCCGTGCGGGCCGACCCGGCCGACACCATGCGGCTGCCCTGGGACACCGGCGAGCGGGCCACCCTGCCCATCGGGGTGCGCCTGGAGTTCACCGCGGCCGCCGCCCGGGCGGTGGAGATCCACTACCGGGCGACCGTGCCCGGACCCACCGACGCGCTCCGCGACCTCGCGCACGGGTTCGCCCTGTGGGACCGGCACGGAGTGGTCGGCGAGCTGTACACCGAGCCGGCCGCCGAGGCCGTCGTACGCCTCGAACTGCCGGGCGGCTCCGGCCCGTTCACCATCCATCCGCCCGAGACCCAGTCCCCGCTGATCCTCGGCCTGCGCGGGATCGGCGGCCCCCTCGCGCCCGCGCCGCCCGCCACCCGCTGGGTGGTGCACGGCGACTCCATCACCGAGGGCTGGTGGTCCACCCGGCCCGCGCACGGCTGGCCCTCGGTGGCCGGGCGGGCGCTCGGCTGGGACACCGTCAACCTCGGCTACGCGGGCGCCGCGCGCGGGGAGCTGGCCTGCGCCGAGCAGATCGCCGGACTCCCCGCCGACGTCCTCACCCTCGCCTTCGGCACCAACTGCTGGTCCCGCGTGCCCTTTTCGGCCCCGCTCCTGTACGAGACCACCCGCGCGTTCCTCGAACTGGTCCGCCAGGGACACCCCCGGACCCCGCTGCTCCTCCTCTCCCCCGTGCTGCGCCCCGACGCGGAACGCACCCCGAACAAGCTGGGCGCCACCCTGGGCGCCCTGCGCGACGCGATGGAGCGCGCCACCCGGGAGCGGATCGCCGCCGGGGACGAGCGGCTGGTGCTGCTCCCGGGGCGGGAGGTGCTGGGCCCCGAGCACCTGGCGGACGGCCTGCACCCCAACGACGCCGGACACCGCACGCTCGGCCTCGCTGTGGCCACGGCCCTGAAGCGGGCCGGGTTCGACGCGGGGTGAGTGAAACAGCCCACATCGGCGGGATTGAACAGATCGGCTCCGACCAGGCGTGTCCTGCACACAGTTGCCGCCGCTCCACTCGAAGGGGGCGGCGGCGCAGGCAGGGACACAGACGTGGGAGAGATCAACATGGGCATCAAGCGCGGAACCACCCTGGCGGCCGTGGCGGTCGTCGTCGCACTCACCGCGACCGCGTGCGGCGGGAGCGACGCGGCGGGCGACGCCGCCAAGCCGGCCGGAGCGGTCGCCGCTCCCTCCCAGGCCCCCTCCTCGGGCGACGGCTACGGATCCGGTTCGGGCGCCGACGCCGGCGCGGACGGCGCCGCCAAGCCCGCCGGCCAACTGGCCATCGCCCAGGACGAGAAGCTCGGCTCCGTCCTCGCCGACAGCGCGGGCTTCACCCTCTACCGCTTCGACAAGGACACCGCGAAGCCGTCCAAGTCCTCCTGCGACGGGGACTGCGCGAAGGTCTGGCCCGTGGTCGCGGCCGGCGACGCCACCGCCGCGGCGGGCATGGACCCGGCGCTGCTGGGCGAGGTGGTCCGTACCGACGGCAGCAAGCAGCTGACGGTGGCGGGCTGGCCCGTGTACCGGTACAGCAAGGACACCAAGGCGGGCGACACCAACGGCCAGGGCGTCGGCGGCACCTGGTTCGCGGCGGCCCCGGACGGCAAGAAGGCGGCGAAGGCGGCAGCCGCGCCCAGCGGCGCGGGCCAGACCTCCGGTGTGCTGACCGTGGCCAAGGACCCGAAGCTCGGCGAGCACATCGTCGACGGCAACGGGATGACGGTCTACCGGTTCAAGCCGGACACCGCGTGGCCCATGGTTTCCAAGTGCGAGGGCGCCTGCGTCGCCAAGTGGCCGGTCGTGGCGCCGGTGGACCGGGCGAACGCCAAGGGGATCATCGAGAAGAACTACCTGGTGCTCGACCGCCCCGACGGCAAGAAGCAGCAGACGGTGAACTGCTGGCCCGTCTACACCTTCACCGGTGACAAGAAGGCCGGCGACATCAACGGCCAGGGCGTCGGCGGCACCTGGTACGCGGTGGCCCCCGACGGCAAGCTCATCACCGTGCAGTAGGCCCCTCCCCTGAGACCGGCCCCTTGAGACCGGTCCCCCGGACCGACCGACCGCGCGGCCCCCGCCTCCCCTCCCCCCGGGGCGGGGGCCGCGCACCGTTCCGCCCCGGCCGGGCGGAACCTAGACTCCGCATCATGCTGCGCGTACTGGCCGTCGACGACGAGAAGCCTCTGCTCGAAGAGCTCCTCTACCTGCTGCGCTCGGACCCCCGGGTGCTCAGCGCCGAGGGCGCCTCGGACGCCACCGAGGCGCTGCGCCGGATCAGCAGGGCGCTGGAGAGCGGCCCGGACGGGGCCGACGTCATCGACGTGGTCTTCCTCGACATCCACATGGCGGGGCTGACCGGGCTGGACATCGCCCGGCTGCTGGCCGGGTTCGCGCGGCCGCCGCTGATCGTGTTCGTCACCGCGCACGAGGGGTTCGCCGTACAGGCCTTCGACCTCAAGGCCGTGGACTACGTGCTGAAGCCCGTGCGACCGGAGCGGCTGGCCGAGGCCGTGCGGCGGGCCTGCGCGCAGTCCGGCCGGTCCGGGGAGCAGCCCGCGGCGACCGCCCCGGCAGGCGTGCCCGCGGCCTCCGGGCCCCCGGTCGCGGTGGCCTCCACCGTGACCCGTGCCGCGGACCGGACCCCCGACCAGATAGCTGTCGAACTGGGCGGCGTCACCCGCTTCGTGGCGATCGCGGACATCGCGTACGTGGAGGCCCAGGGCGACTACGCCCGGCTGCACACCGACGAGGGCAGCCACCTGGTACGGATACCGCTGGCCACGCTGGAGGAGCGGTGGGCGGCACGCGGTTTCATCCGCATCCACCGCCGCCACCTGGTCGCGCTGGCCCGCATCGACGAACTACGGCTGGACGCGGGCACCACCACGGTCCGCGTCGGCGCGGCCGAACTCCAGGTGAGCCGCAGGCACACACGGGAACTGAGGGACCTGCTGATGCGCCAGGCCATGGGCTGACCCGCCCCCGGGCCCGGACCGAGCGGCCCCCGCCGGGCGCGCGCGACGACCGTCCGGCGCGGCGGCGCACCGTTCACCGCGCCCGGAGGGGCGTACGGCGATCCGCCCGGGCCGCCGGCCGCAGCGGTGGCCGGGCCGGCCGCCCCGGCGGACCCCCGCGGGTATCGTCGATCTTCGGCCCCGGGAGGAAGCAGATGTCCGAAATCCAGGCGCTGCTCGACGCACTGACCGCACTGCCCCGCACCCGTCCGGCCGGGCCCGCCGAGGCCGAGGTGCTGCTGGCCCGCCTGCGGAGCGCGGCCGCACGCTGGGCCGACGTGCTGTACGAGGCCCACGAGGGCGTGTACGGACACCTGCCGCCCCGGGCCGAAGCGGCGCTGACGCTGGCCTTCCGGCGGGCCGAGGAATCGTACGTGGAGCTGGAGATCGCCCTGCGGGACTGCGCGGAGCACCGCGATCCCGCCTGCTGAACCGGATCCGGCCTGACCTGCGAGAGGGCCTGTCGCGCGGTCCGGACGCGTGCGTAGACTCCCGGAACCCCGACCCCGCGCAGGGCCGCGCCCCGCCCGCGCCCCAGCCGAAGGACCCCCCGGTGAACCAGACGTACGCGCTGACCGCGGTCGCCGTCGTCGTCCTGGTCACGGTGCTGGTCGGCGCGCTGGGCCTGCGGATATCCCGGACCACCTCGGACTTCTACGTGGCTTCGCGCACGGTCGGCCCGCGCCTCAACGCGGCGGCCATCGGCGGCGAGTACCTCTCGGCGGCCTCGTTCCTCGGTGTGGCCGGGCTGGTGCTGCTCCAGGGGCCGCAGATGCTCTGGTACCCGGTGGGCTACACCGCCGGGTACCTGGTGCTGCTGGTGCTGGTCGCGGCCCCGCTGCGGCGCTCGGGCGCGTACACGCTGCCCGATTTCGCCGAGGCCAGGCTCGAATCGCAGGCGGTTCGCCGGATCGCGGTGCTGTTCGTGCTCGGCGTCGGCTGGCTGTACCTGTTGCCGCAGCTCCAGGGTGCGGGGCTGACCCTGGAGATCCTGACCGGGGCCCCGCACTGGGTGGGCGGGGTGGTCGTCGCCTGTGTGGTGACGGCGGCGGTGGCGGCCGGCGGGATGCGGTCCATCACCTTCGTGCAGGCCTTCCAGTACTGGCTCAAGCTGACCGCCCTGCTGGTGCCCGCGTTCTTCCTGCTGGCGGCCTGGGCGGGGGACGGAGCCCCGCGCGCCTCCTTCGACGCCCCGGCGGTGTTCCGCGAGCACACGGCCGTCACGCTGGCCGAGGACGTACGGCTGTCCCTGGACGAGCCGCTGACGGTGACGGTGACCGGGCAGGTTGACGGGCACGCGTACGCCGGGCAGTCCGTGACCCTCGGCGCCGGACAGCATTCCGTACGGGCGCAGGCGCGGCTGGAGTTCGCCCCGCACTCCGCGGTGCCGCAGAGCCGGGCGGAGGCGGGACCGGGCGTCTCCAGCTGGTCGGAGCCTCTGTCCGGGGACCGGCCGGAGCTGCGGCTGTACGCGACGTACGGGCTGATCCTGGCCACCTTCCTCGGGACCATGGGGCTGCCGCACGTGGCGGTCCGCTTCTACACGAGCCCGAACGGGCGGGCGGCGCGGCGCACCACGCTGGTGGTGCTCGGCCTGGTCGGCGCCTTCTACCTGCTGCCACCGGTGTACGGGACGCTGGGCCGGATCTACACCCCGGAGCTGGCCCTCACCGGGGAGGCGGACGCGGTGGTGCTCGTGCTCCCGGCCCGGATGGTCGGGGGGCTCGCCGGGGAACTGCTGGGGGCGCTGCTGGCGGGCGGCGCGTTCGCGGCGTTCCTGTCCACGGCTTCGGGGCTGACGATGGCGGTGGCGGGCGTCCTGCACCAGGACGTGCTGCCTTCGCGCGGGGTGCGCAGTTTCCGGGTCGCGGTGCTGGTGGCGATCCTGGTGCCGCTGGCCGGGAGCGCGCTGGTGACGGAGGTGCCGGTGGCGGACGCGGTGGGGCTGGCCTTCGCGGTGTCGGCGTCCTCGTTCTGTCCGCTGCTGGTGCTGGGGATCTGGTGGCGCGGGCTGACGCCCCCGGGGGCGGTGGCCGGACTGGTGACGGGGGGCGGGGCGGCGCTTGGCGCGGTGCTGGCGACGCGGGCCGGGCTGGCTCCGTCGGGGTGGGCGAACACGCTGCTGGCGTGGCCGGCGGTGTGGTCGGTCCCGCTGGGGTTCCTGACGATGGTGGCGGTGTCGCTGGCCACGCGCGGGCGGATCCCGCCTGGCACGGCGGCGACGCTGGCCCGGCTGCACCTGCCGGAGGACGTGGCGGAGTCGGCCCCCGCGGCCGGCGGAGCCAGGGGCGGCGGGGCCGCGGGTGCGGGAACGGGTACGGGTACGGGTACGGGAGCGGGCCGGGTCGGCTCCGCCGCGCCCCCTGGAAAGGGCGATGCTCTGTGACCGGAGCACTGCTCTCGGTACTCGGCGCGGCCGGCGGGGCACTGCTGCTCGGGCTCGGCTGGATCGGCGGGCGTCGGCAGGCCCGGCGGGGCGAGCGCGCCCTCGGCCTCGACCTCGGCACCCCCGTCGAACGGGCGACCTTCCACACCCTGCACACCGCCTCCCTCGCCGCTCCCCCGCTGCGCGCCGGCCTCACCGAGGACGCCGCCCGCAAGGCCGCCCGGCGCCTGCGCTCCCTCCTCGGCACCGAGGCCCTGTGCCTGACGGACCGCGGACACGTCCTCGCCTGGGACGGCCCGGGCGCCGACCACCACGAGCACCGGGTGATGGCCCGGGTCGCGGTGATGCTGGACTCGGGGCGCAGCCAGAGCGTGCGCACCGAGTGCGAGCGGCCCGACTGCCCCCTCAAGTGGGCCGTGGTGGCCCCGCTGACCGGCGAGGACGGGATGCTGGGTGCGCTGGTGGCCTACGGCTCGCGGGAGTCGGCGGTGCTGGTGCGGGCCGCCACCGAGGTCGCGCGCTGGGTGTCCGTACAGCTGGAGCTGTCCGAGCTGGACCGTTCGCGGACCCGGTTGATGGAGGCCGAGATCAAGGCGCTGCGCGCGCAGATATCCCCGCACTTCATCTTCAACTCCCTCGCCGCGATCGCCTCGTTCGTGCGCACCGATCCGGAGCGGGCGCGGGACCTGCTGCTGGAGTTCGCGGACTTCACCCGCTACTCCTTCCGGCGGCACGGGGAGTTCACCACCCTGGCCGAGGAGCTGCGGTCCATCGAGCAGTACCTGGCGCTGGCCGGGGCCCGGTTCGGGGAGCGGCTCAAGCTGACCTTGCAGGTGGCGCCCGAGGTGCTGCCGGTGGCGCTGCCGTTCCTGTGCCTGCAGCCGCTGGTGGAGAACGCGGTCAAGCACGGGCTGGAGGACTCCACCGAGGAGTGCAAGATCACCATCGCGGCCCGGGACGCCGGCTCGGAGGCGCTGATCACCATCGAGGACAACGGCGTCGGCATGGATCCGGCCCTGCTGCGCCGGATCCTGGCCGGGGAGCACGCGGGCTCCTCCCCGGGCATCGGGCTGACCAACGTGGACGAGCGGCTGCGCCAGGTCTACGGAGACGGCCACGGGCTCGTCATCGAGACGGGCGTGGGCGCGGGCATGAAGATCACCGTGCGGATCCCCAAGTACCGCGCGGGCGTCCACAGCTCGACGCCGCCCGGCCGCTTCCCCCGGCGCTGACCGCGACGGCGATCGCCCGAGGATCCGCCGAGGAGACTTTCGTCACCGACCGTGACGGCTCCCCCGTGGCCGCCGCCGGTCCCGGGGCCGTCCCTTCGCACCCATTTGCACCCGTCTTTGCACCCGTCGCGGACGGGACGGGCGGAGCCCTCCGGGGCAGGCCCGAGGCCCGGCGGCGGAAGGGCCCAATGGGGTCTCGCTCACTCATATGGAGTAAGTTCCATGGTGTGGACGGAGGCTCACAGGTCCCGCGCAGCCTCCGGATGCCGGTGGGCGCGCACCGTGCACATCGATGCGACCGGGCCCACCCTGCGCTGACCGTCACGGCGGGCGCGATCGGCCGACGGCCCGACCGGCGCCACTGTGAAGGATTTGGTGAATGAGGACTGACGTGCCCCAGGGGACAGGGGAAGCCGGAGCCGAGCGCGGGTTCGAGGGGGAGGAAAGCCTCCGGGCGGATTCCCCCGGCGCATCCCCTGCGGCGGGCCGGAGCGGCGATCTTCGCGCGTTCGCCCGCGGGCTCATGATCGGCACCTCCGGCATCCTCGTGGCCGTATCCGGGGCCATGGTCGCCGTCGGGTGCTTCCTCGGGCTCTACGTGCGGCCCACCTCGGACGACTGGTGCGCCGCCTGGAAAGCCCGCGACATGGGGGTCTTCGGCATCACGTCCGACTTCTACATGACGCAGAACGGCCGGGTGGCCAACGCCTTCCTGAGCGGCGTCATCTACGGCGACGGACTGGTGGGCGCCAAGATCCTGCCGACCGTCATCGCCGTCACCTTCACGCTCGGCCTGGTCCTGCTCGGCAGCCAGTTCATGCGGTTCCTCGGCGCCAAGCCGCGGCTGCTGCTCCTGATCGCCGCCGCCCTGGTCCTCCAGGCCCTCCTCTACTTCGCCGGAACCCGCAGCTACCAGGCGCTGCTGTGGGCCCCGGCCACCATTTCCCACACCATTCCCAGCGTCATCGGGGTGTGGGCCCTCCTGCTCGGCATATGGACCGTCCGCCGGCCCAGCGGCCGCGCCCGGACGGCCGGGTTCGTGGCGACGTTCCTCATCGCCGCCGCGCTCGGCACCCTGAGCGAGCCGTTCACGCTGGTCACCGGTCTCCTCGGGGCCGGCGCCGGACTGCTGGCAGTGCCCCGCTTCGGGCTCGCGCGGACCTGGCGCCCCTTCACCTGGTGCACGGTCTGGTGCTTCGGACTCCTCAGCGGCCTGCTCTTCCTCTACACCTCCCCCGGTGCCCGCTGGCGCCGCGCCCAGAATCCGTCCAAGGAGTCCCTGCTCACCCCGGAGGGCATGCGGGCCACCCTCCACGACTGGCAGCTGATGTGGGACTCCGTGACCGGCCAGTGGGCCTATCTCGGTGCCGCCGCCGTCGGCGTCCTGATCGGCCTCGCGGTCGGTATGCGCACCTCCGCTTCCGCTTCCGCTCTGCCGGAGGGCCTGCGCACCGTTCCGCGGCTGACGCGGATCGCCCTGTGGGTGCTCCCGGTGCTCGTGGTGGTGCTGGGTTCGTTCGCCGTGGCGGCGGGCCTGCGCAGCGGCTACGGCCCGACCGGCTGGACCTACGCCCGGACCTGGACGAACTACCTGGTCCCGATGGTGCTGGCGCTCTGCCTCTACGGGGCCCTGCTCGGGCAGTGGGCCGGCCGGCTCCTCGCGAGCCGGACGGCCACGACCCGGTTCGTGCCGGTCGCCGTCGTGGCCGCGGGCGCCGTGGTCCTGGCCTCGATGGCCGTGCTCGTCCCGAGCGTCCAGAAGCTCACCACCACCACGGTCACCCGGTCGGTGGCCTGGGACGCCCAGAACGCCCGCATCCAGAAGGAAGCCCGACAGGGTTCCTCCGACGTCGGGTACCGCCCCCTGCCCATCGGGAACCTGGCCGAGCCCTTCTACACCAAGAACTACAAGCGGGACTGGGTCTCCGCCTGCGTCTCGAAGTGGTACGGCATCGACCGGGTCCACCGTCGCTGAGAGGTTCCTGTCGTCATGGCCCGGGGACAGCGGGCCATGACCTCGCCCCGACCGCAGGAGAGACCTTGTACACCAAGGACATGTACCTCACGGACCCGCCGGACTGCGCGTGCGGTGTGGACTACTTCGACTCCATGGCGCACCGCCCCGACTGTCACTGCTACGCGGGGCCGAGCGCGCACGCGGGGCCGGACCCCCGGGACGATCAAGGCACCCGTACTCCCGGAGCCGGGGCAGCCCGCCTCTGAGCAGGTCCGAGCCGACGGGCCATGGAGCGGCTGCCCCATCACGTTTCCCTAACGAACCGACTTGCCCAGAATTGCCATCGCGCATCGCCAGCCGCCGACACTCCCCGCCTGTGACCATAGTGTGACTCATAGGGAGATATGTTTGAGGCAATGCCGTCGAGGAGAAGGTTGAGGTTGCTGTGCCGGACATATCCGTGGTCGTGATCGTTTTCAACGATGCCGACCGGCTGCCGGCTGCGGTCCAGTCCGTACTGGAGCAGACGCTGCAGAGCGTCGAGGTCGTGATCGTCGACGACTGCAGTTCCGACCGCTCGTTCGAGGTAGCCCAGGAGCTGGCCGCAGCGCACCCCGGGAAGGTCCGCGCCTTCCAGCTCCCGGAGAACAGCGGCGCCGGCGGCGAGCCCCGCAACGTCGGCATCCAGCACGCCACGGGCCGGTACGTCATGTTCCTCGACAGCGACGACGTCCTGGAGCGCAACGCCTGCAGGAACCTGTTCGAGTCGGCGGAGGAGACCGGGTCCGACATCGTGTCCGGACTGTGCGTCCGGCTGCACAAGGACACCCGGAACCAGAAGCGCGACGAGTGGTACTCGTGGATCTACTCGGCCACGCGCACGCTGGAATCCGTCACCGAGTTCCCCGACCTGTTCGTCTGGGACACCCTGTCGACGAACAAGTGCTACCGCCGTGACTTCCTCCTCGAGAACGACCTGCGCTTCCCCAAGGGGATGCTCTACGAGGACCTGATGTTCATCGCCGACGCGTACCTGGCGGCCAAGCGCATCACGCTGGTCCCCAACCAGGTCTACTTCTGGCACGTGCACGAGCAGGCCGCTGAGAAGTCGGTGACCAACAGCCGGCACGAGATGGCCAACTACATCCACCGGCTGGAGATCCACCGCCGTATCGACGCGCTGCTGGAACGGCACGGGCTGGACGACCTCAAGCTCGCCAAGGACGTCAAGTTCCTCAAGCACGACCTGGTGCTGCACCTGCGGGACCTGCCGTTCCGCGACGAGGCCTACCGCCTGGAGTTCGCCAAGCACTCCCAGGAGTACCTCAAGGGCATCGCCCCGGCCGCCTACGAGAAGGTCCTGCCCATCCAGGCCATCTGCGCCTATCTGCTCAGCCAGGGCGACTGGGAGCGCCTGATCCCGGCGGTCGACAGCCTCACGAACCGCGTCAAGATCTCCTCCCCCCTGGCCGAGCACGAGGGCCGGATCTACTGGTGCGACGAGTACCTCGACGACGACTTCGCCCGCAGTGTCCTGGACGTGACCGACCTCGGCTACCACCAGAAGCCGATCGGCCAGATGTTCCTGCGCAACGAGCTCACCGGCCTCACCGCCGACGGCACCACGATCCGGATGACCGGCCGCATCACCAACCCCCTGGGCGTGATCGCGGCGGGCGCCCGCCTCGAGGGCGAGCTGCTGTTCAGCGCCCGGCGCCGCAGCCTGCAGTCCTTCGCGTTCCCCGTGCAGGTCATGCGGCACGACGGCGATTCGGTCCACTGGGAAGCGGAGGCGGACCTCACCAAGGACCTGCGCCCCCTGGGGATCATCGACACCGTCTGGGACCTGCGCCTCTCCATGGACGTGAACGGTGCCCGTACGACGACCCGGCTCACCGTGGGCGACGTCGACCTGTCCGGCGGCGTGCTGCCCGTACGCCCCCGCCTGACCCGCATGGTGGCCGATCACCTGGAGCCCCACGCCTCCGCGAAGGGGCACCTCGCCTTCCGCCTCGTCACCGAGAACCAGACGAACGAGCGCGTCCTCGAACTGATCGAGCGCGGTGTGCGGGGCAAGCCGGGAGCCCTGGCCAAGTCGGGGTACCGCAAGGCGAAGTCGGTGCGCAAGACCCTCACGTCCACCGAGACCAAGCTCCGTCTGTACCACGAGGTCTTCAGCCGCCTGCCCATCAAGAAGCGCACGGTCGTCTTCGAAAGCATGATCGGCCGGCAGTACAGCGACAGCCCGCGCGCCATCTACGAGGAGATGCGGCGCCAGGGCCTCGAATTCGAAGCGATCTGGTCCTACCGCGGCAGCCCGAAGGGGTTCCCCAAGGACGCCACCCTGGTGCGCGCCTGGTCGCTGCCCTACCTCAAGGCACTCGCGCAGGCCGAGTTCTGGGTGGACAACCAGAGCTTCCCGCTCAAGCTGACGAAGCGCCCCGAGACCACCTACATCCAGACCTGGCACGGCTCGGCGCTCAAGCGCATGGGCTTCGACCTGCCCGAGCTCAAGGCCGCCACACGAGCCCGGCAGGACGCACAGCAGGCCGGCCTGGACCGCTTCGACCGGTTCCTGATCAGGTCCGAGCACGACGTCCAGACCCTGGCCAAGGCCTTCCGCCTGCCGGAGAAGGCCCTGCTGCGGGTGGGCTATCCGCGCAACGACGCGCTGGCGCAGGCCCGTCAGCGCGAGGCCGACGGCGCAGCGCGCGAGCGGGGCCCGCTCGCGGCCGAGCTGGGCATCCCCGCCGACAAGAAGGTCCTGCTGTACGCCCCCACCTTCCGCAAGGCAGGAGGCCGGCAGGCCCACTTCGAGCTGCCCTTCGACGTGGAGCGCTTCGCCGACGAGTTCGGTGACCGCTTCGTGCTCCTCGTCCGGGCGCACTACCTCAACCACGTGGTCCTGCCCCCCACCGTGCGCGGCCGGGTCATCGACGTCTCCGCGCACCACGATGTGACGCCCCTGCTGAACCTGGCCGACGCGATGATCACGGACTACTCCTCCGTGATGTTCGACTACGCGCTGCTCGACCGGCCGATGCTCTTCTTCACGTACGACTACGAGGCGTACGTCCACGAGGACCGCGGCACCTACTTCGACCTGCTGGAGCACGCGCCCGGTCCGGTGTTCAACACCGAGGACGAGTTCCACGAAGCGGTGAGGTCCCTGGACGCCCAGGCATCCGAGTACGCCTCGAAGCGGGAGCAGTTCGGCGCGCGGTTCGGCGAGTACGACCAGGGCAATGCCAGCCAGAGCATCATCGATCAGTTCTTCGCGCACTGGAGGCGTTAATGACCCAGCAGACCGCAGCCACGACCCGGGACATCTTCTTCGTCTCCAACAGCGTGAACGAGCTGGGTGGCATCACCAGCTGGTCCCACCAGATGGCCCGCCTCTTCAGCGGACGGGGCCACCGGGTCCACGTCCTGGGCGTCACCCCGCCGCCCGCGGGGCGCAGCCAGGAACTCGGCGACAACCTGCCGTACCGGACCACCACGCTCTACGACGCGCACCCTCCGAGCCCCAAGGCCCTTCGCGGGCTCAAGGGCAAGCTGAACCTCGCCGAGCAGCGCCGGCAGGCCGCCCGTGACGCCGGCATGCGCGAGCAGGCCGCGAAGCTGACGGAACTGTTCCGGGCCGCCCGCCCCGGTGGGATCGTCATCGTCACCCAGGTGTGGGCCATGGAATGGGTGGCGCTCGCCGACACCGCCGGGCTCACCGTGATCGGCATGAGCCACGAGTCCTTCGAGACCTGCCGCGCCTCTTCGCGCTTCCAGCGTGTGAAGCGGCTCTACAAGGACGTGGACCGCATGCTCACGCTCACGCGCGAGGACGCGGACCTCTGGATACGCCAGCGGTTCGACAACGTCGGCTTCATGCCCAACCCCCTGCCGTTCTTCCCGGACGAGCCGTCCGCCCGCGAGACCAAGACGGTGGTGAGCATCGGCCGGCTGCACGAGGAGAAGGGGGTCGACCTGCTCCTCGACGCCTGGGCCCAGGTCGCACCGGACCACGCGGACTGGACGCTGCGCATCTACGGCGCGGGCGAGGAGCAGGAGGCGCTGCACAAGCAGAGCGCGGCGCTGGGCATCGAATCCTCCGTGGAGTGGATGGGCCGTACCAGCGACGTCCCGGGCGCCCTGCGCGACGGTTCCGTGTTCGTCCTGAGTTCCCGTGGCGAGGGCTTCCCGCTCGCTCCCATGGAGGCCATGGCCACCGCCGTGCCGTGCGTCGCCTTCGACGTCGCCCCCGGAGTCCGGGAGATCATCACCGACGGCCGGGACGGACTGCTCGCGTCACCCGGCAACACCGCTGAACTGGCCCGCCAGATCGGCAAGTTGCTGGCGGACAAGGAGCTGCGGGACAGCATGGGCGAGGCTGCCCGCGAGAACATCCAGCGCTACTCGACCGACCGGATCGTGAGCCGCTGGGAAGGCCTGTTCGCCCTTCTGGACCAGTAGCCCCTCCTGCGCGCGACCTGAAGGGGGCCACCGGCACATCGCCGGTGGCCCCCTTCGGCGCTCACGGCCGGCGGTGGCCGTGCCCGTGGCCGGGGTTCAGTCCTGGGACGGGGTCAGCACCACGAAGTCGGCGTTCGACGGGTCGAGGCAGACGGCCAGCCGGCCGACGCCCTCGGCGTCCACGGGCCCCATCTGCACGCTGCCGCCGCGCGCGGCGACCTCGGCGACCGCCGCGTCGCAGTCGGTGACGTGGAAGACCGGGTGCCAGTACGGCCTTCCGCCGGCCACGGCCAGGTCCTCCGCGGAGAGCTCCATCAGGCCGCCCTGCATGCGCCCCTCGGGCAGCCCGGCGGGGGTGATCAGGGTGTACGTACCGCCGCCGCCCGGCATCTGCATATCGCTGAACTGCCAGCCGAAGACGCCCCCGTAGAACTCCCGGGCGGACGTGGCGTCGCTCGTGTACAGCTCGGTCCAGGACAGCGAGCCCGGCTGGTCCACGAGGTCGACGCCCTTGTTCTCCCCGGGCTGCCAGACGGCGAACTGGCCCCCCAGCGGGTCGCTGTACTGCGCCATCGTGCCCCACTCGTCGAGCACCCGCGGCTCCACCCGTACGGTGCCGCCGGCGCTGCGGACGGCGCTGGTCGTGGCCTCGGCGTCGGGGACGCTGTAGTAGATCATCCAGGCCGGGCGGGCGCCCTCCTCGGTGAGCTTGCCCAGTCCGGCGACGATCTTGCCGTCCTTCCGGAACATGCCGCCTTCCATGTCCTCCCCCGTGCCCTCACCCGGGTCCTCCCCCGCGCCCATGGGCTCGTAGTCCCACCCGAGGACGGCGCCGTAGAAGGCCGCGGCGGCGGGGACGTCGGGTGCGCCGAGGTCGAGCCAGCAGGGGGAGCCGGGGACGAAGTCAGTGGTGATCATGACGACTGCCTTTCGCGGATCGAGTACGACCAGCGTGGCACCGGACACCTGCCCCCGCCCGTCGGTCCGACGGGCGGGGGGAGCCGGGCGGCGGCGGGGCACGGCCGCTACGGGGCGACCTCTCCGAAGGCGCGGCGGGCGAAATGGGTCAGCGCGTGCTCCTCGCGCAGTTCCCGGAGGCGCCGGAGGGCCGGGGCTCCGTAGAAGCGCTCCAGCAGGTCCGTGTCGAAATCGTGGGTGCCGTAGAGGTACGGACGGCCCTTGGCCTCCGCGCAGGCCTCCAGCAGCTCCCGCAGGACGCGCCGCGTCTCGGAGATCCCCCGGGAATCGGCGGTTGCGGCTGCCGTGAAGATGCCGATCAGGTACTGGACGGGGGCGTCCACCACGGGTGCGAGGACGAAGGGGGTGGCGGATTCGGGGCGCTTGATCACCAGGAAGTACAGGGCGACCAGGGTCTCGGAGAACGGATACTCCTCGAGCATCCCCTCCACCTTCTTCGTGAAGAGCTTGAAGCCGTCCTCGTCGAAGATGTGGTCGACCCACATGTTCGCGTGGGAGTCCTCTTCGAGCAGGTGGTGGAGGGCCTTCGCGGTTTCCCCGTGGCTGAACTGCATGTAGTCGGGGACCAGGAACTCCTGCGCCGGGTCCGCGGGCGCGGGTGCGTCGTCGGTGAGCGATACGTGCGAGTACCAGGACGCCCGGTCGTACATGCCGAAGAAGCTCGACACCCACGGCTCCTGTACGCCGTTCAGCATGAACTCCGTGAGGTCGGCCAGTCCGGTGTGCTCGACCCTGGCCGCGCGGGTGACGGGCTGGTACGGCACCGTCCTCAGGACCACCTTCTTGATGAACCCCACCTGTCCCAGGCCGCCCAGGGCGTACCGGAACAGCTCGGAGTTCTCCCGCTCGGAACACCGCATCGAGCGGCCCGTTCCGTCGACGAGCTCGATCTCGTGCACCTGGTCGCTCTGCAGTCCGGAGCGGCAGGAGGCGAGGCCGAAGCCTCCGATGGAGAGGTTTCCCCCCACCGTGATGTCGAGGTAGCTCGGGAGGACCGGGTTGGAGCGGCCGTGCCGGTTCAGCCACCTCTCCAGTTCGAGCCAGGTGATCCCGCTCGGGGCTTCCACCAGGTGTTCGTCCCCGACGAAGCGCGGAACGGCATCGGGGCGGTAGTTGTCGATGACGACCCCGGGGGACAGCGTCTGGGTGTTGGTCGAGCGGCCGGCTCCCCGGACGGTCATGTCCCGGCCCGCCTCCGCCGCCTCGCGCATGGCCTCCGCGACGGTTCCGTGCTCGTCCTCCCGCACCACTTTCCCGGGAGGAACGACGGAGGTCCGTCCGAAGTCCCGGCTGAATGTGTCCACCTGGCCCGACCTTTCCACGGCAACAAAGGGAAGGAGCGGTGGACATCCTGTGCCCCCGTGCTAGAGCACGGCTCGGACCGGGGCCGGACAGCACTGCGCCGGGGCCCCCACGGGGACCCCGGCGCAGTGGTGACGGTGCGACTAGCTCCAGCTGGCGTGCAGCGGCTTGCCCTCGGCGTAGCCCGCGGCGGACTGGATGCCGACGACGGCCTTCTCCTCGAACTCGGCGAGCGAGGCCGCGCCGGCGTAGGTGCAGGAGGAGCGGACGCCCGCGATGATCGAGTCGATCAGGTCCTCGACGCCCGGACGGGCCGGGTCCAGGAACATCCGCGAGGTGGAGATGCCCTCCTCGAAGAGACCCTTGCGGGCGCGGTCGTAGGAGGACTCCTCCGACGTGCGGTTCTGGACCGCGCGCGCGGAGGCCATGCCGAAGGACTCCTTGTACAGGCGGCCGTCGGCCGACTGCTGCAGGTCGCCCGGGGACTCGTACGTACCGGCGAACCAGGAGCCGATCATGACGTTGGACGCACCGGCGGCCAGCGCCATCGCCACGTCGCGCGGGTGACGGACGCCGCCGTCGGCCCACACGTGCTTGCCGTGCTTCTTCGCCTCGGCCGCGCACTCCAGCACCGCGGAGAACTGCGGGCGGCCCACGCCGGTCATCATGCGGGTGGTGCACATGGCGCCCGGGCCCACACCGACCTTGATGATGTCGGCGCCGGCGTCGATCAGGTCCTTGACGCCCTCGGCGGCGACGATGTTGCCGGCCACGATCGGGACCTGCGGGTCGAGGGCGCGGACGGCCTTGATCGCGCTGATCATCGATTCCTGGTGGCCGTGCGCGGTGTCGATGACGAGCGTGTCCACGCCCGCGTCGAGCAGCTGCTTGGCCTTGGCCACGAAGTCGCCGTTGATGCCGACGGCGGCGGCGATGCGCAACTTGCCGTTGGCGTCGGTGGCGGGGGTGTACAGGGTCGCGCGCAGTGCGGCCTTGCGGGTGAGGATGCCGACGAGCTTGCCGTCCTTGTCGACGGCGGGGGCCAGCTTGCGGTGGCCGGCGTCGAGCTTGGTGAAGGCCTCGCGGGGGTCGATGTCGGCGTCGATGAGCAGGAGCTCCTTCGACATGACCTCGGAGAGCTGGGTGAAGCGGTCCACGCCGGTCAGGTCGTGGTCGGTGACGACGCCCACCGGGCGGCCGTCAGCGTCGACGACGACGCCGGCGCCGTGCGCGCGCTTGGGCAGCAGCGACAGCGCGTCGGCGACGGTCTGGGTGGGAGCCAGCGTGATCGGGGTGTCGAGCACGAGGTGGCGGGTCTTCACCCAGGAGATCACGTCGGTGACGACGTCGATCGGGATGTCCTGCGGGATGACGACGATGCCGCCGCGGCGGGCGACCGTCTCGGCCATCCGGCGGCCGGCGATGGCGGTCATGTTGGCCACGACCAGCGGAATGGTGGTGCCGGTGCCGTCAGGCGCGGAGAGGTCGACGCCCTGCCGGGAACCGACCGCGGAGCGGCTCGGCACCATGAACACATCGTCGTACGTCAGGTCGTACGGCGGCTTCAGGTCATTGAGAAAACGCACGTGCTGAACATCCCAGTCGTTCGGAGGTGACCCCGACAGGGCAGTCGAGGAACGCACGTACTTCATTCTCACACGACCTGGAGTTCACACCGCCCCGGCGAAACGTCCATGACATGTGGGGCCGGATGGTCGCTTCCTACGGGACCTTGGTCCTCCGGCCGGGTACCGGCGGGGCCGCCCGGCGATGGACGGGGCCGTGGTTCCGGGCCAGGGGAAGAATCGTTCCTCCGTACCGGACGGCCGTGAACTCGGCGGCGATGGCCAGCGCGGTCTCCTCGGGGGTTCCCCCGCCGAGGTCCAGGCCGATCGGTGAGCGCAGCCGGGCCAGTGCGGCCGCCTCCACGCCCTCCGCCCGCAGCCGCCGCGCCCGGTCCTCGTGAGTGCGCCGCGAGCCCATGGCTCCCACGTACCCGAGCGGCAGCCGCAGCGCGAGCGTCAGCAGGGGGACGTCGAACTTGGCGTCGTGGGTCAGGACGCACACCGCCGTACGGGGATCCAGGCGGCCCGCCTCCCATTCCGCGGCCAGGTGCCGGTGCGGCCAGTCCACGACCACCTCGGCGGCCTCGGGGAAGCGGGCGGCCGTGACGAAGACGGGCCGGGCGTCGCAGACCGTGACCCGGTAGCCCAGGAAGGCGCCGATCCGGGTGAGGGCGGCGGCGAAGTCGATGGCCCCGTAGACCAGCAGCCGGGGCGGCTCGGCGGCCGATTCGACCAGGAGGGTCAGGGGCTGCCCGCAGAGCCCGCCCGCGGTGCCCAGGTCGGTGGTGCCGGTGCGGCCGGCCGCGAGCCAGCCCCGGACCCGCTCGGCGGCGGCCCGGTCCAGCTCGGCGCCCCCGCCGAGGCGGCCCTCGTAGGAACCGTCGGCGTGTACGGCGATGGCCCGGCCCGCCTGTTCCGGCGGCCCGCAGACCACCCGGGCCAGCGCGGAGCGGGCACCGGCGCAGGCCGCGTCGAGCACGGCGCCGATGACGGGCCGCACCGGGTCGTGCCGGCGCACCGGGGTGATCAGGACGTCGAGGACTCCGCCGCAGGTCAGTCCCACCGCGAAGGCGTCGTCGTCGCTGTATCCGAAGCGGTGCACGCCGCCGTGCCCGGAGGCGAGCGCCTCCAGGCACAGCTCGTGCACGGCCGATTCCACGCAGCCGCCGGAGAGCGAGCCGAGCGCGGTGCCCCCGGCATCGACGGCCAGGGAGGCGCCCGGACCGCGCGGCGCGCTGCCGCTGACGGCGACCACCGTGGCCACGGCGAAGTCCCGTCCGG
>NZ_JBHWMB010000063.1:0-11633 GCF_042730015.1 Streptomyces sp. NPDC059957
AGGACGCCTGCGCCACCCTCTGGCCCGCGGTTCCCGCGGACGGGGCCCAGGCCCCGGCCGGCATCGACGCCGGGCTGCTCGGCTCGGTCGAGCGGTCCGACGGGACCCGCCAGCTCACGCTCGCGGGGTGGCCCGTGTACCGGTACGCGAAGGACACGAAGCCGGGCGACGCGAAGGGCGAGGGCGTCGGCGGCACCTGGCACGCGCTGGCGGCGGACGGCGGCAAGGCGGCGGACGGGGAGGAGACGGCGGACGGGGAGGAGGCGGCGGACGCCGGAAAGGAATCCGCGCCGCTCTCCGCCGTGAACGACGCGAAACTCGGAAAGCTCATGGTGGACGCCCAGGGGCGCACTCTCTACCGGTTCGGAAAGGACAGCGCCTGGCCGATGAAATTCGGCTGCCTCGACGCCTGTTTGAACACGTGGAAACCGGCCGAACCCGTGGAAGCGGAAAAGGCCGTCGGAATTCCGGCCGGGCTGGTCGGATCCGTGGAACGGCCCGACGGAACCCGTCAATTGACGATCGACTGCTGGCCGGTCTACCTCTTCACCGGAGACACCGCACCGGGCCAGACCAACGGACACGGCCTACAGGGCCTCTGGTTCGCGGTGGACGACGCGGGCAAGAAGATCCCGGCGGCGGGCTGACCGGCCGTGCCCGCCACGGGAGACGCGGCGCCCCGGGCGCCCCGCGCGATCGTCCCGCCCGCCGCCCTCCTGCTCGCCGCCTTCCTCTGCGCGGCCTGCACGGCGGGGGCGGGCACGGGCGCGGGCGGTACGGGCGGAGGGCGGGCGGCGTCCTCGGCCCCGGCCCCCGCCCCCGAGCCCCTGGACCGGATCGCGGCTGCCCTGGGCTGCAGCCCCGAAGTGACGGTCGACGCGCAGGAGGTGCGCGAGGGCGCCTGCGCGGTGGAGGGGCTGGCCTTCCGGGTGGCCACCTTCAGCACGGCCCAGGGCCGAGCCGCGTGGCTGGCGGAGTCCCGGCAGTACGGCGGCACGTACCTCGTCGGAGAGCGCTGGATCATCACGGGGCCCTCGGCGGACGCCCTGACCCCGGCCCGGACCGCCCTCGGCGGAACCCTGGACTCGGCGCCCGGCCACACCCATGGCGCTCACCCCGCGGCGCTCCCGACGCACTCGGGGGCGCGACTCGCCGCCGACGCCTGAGAGCACGGACGCCGCACCGACGGTACGTACGGTCGGAGCGACCGGCCCGACCCGCCCGCCGTTGAGCGGAGACTCACAGATGGCACAGCCCACCCCCCTCGTCCTCAAGCCAGGCACGGCCTGGGCCGATGCCTGGCGGCGCGCTCTCGCCGCCGCCCCGGAGGCCTTCCGCGAGGACGGTGTCCTGAACCTCTGGGCCGGCGCCTGGCAGAGCGACGGCCACGCCCTGCCCGCCACCAGTCCCGTGGACGGCAGTCCCATCGTGGGCCCGCCCCGGCTGGACGCGGGCACCGCGACGGAGGCGGTACGGGCCGCCCTCGACCAGCACCGCGCCTGGCGGCAGGTACCTCCGGCGGAGCGCCGGGCCCGCGTCACCGCCGCCCTCGACGCCCTCACCGAACACCGCGACCTGCTCGCCCTGCTCCTGGTGTGGGAGATCGGCAAGCCCTGGCGCCTCGCGTGCGCGGACGTGGACCGGGCGATCGAGGGCGTGCGCTGGTACGTGGACCACATCGACAAGATGCTGGAGGGCCGGACCCCCCTCGACGGTCCGGTCTCCAACATCGCCAGCTGGAACTACCCCATGTCCGTCCTGGTCCACGCGATGCTGGTGCAGGCCCTCGCGGGCAATGCCGTCATCGCGAAGACCCCCACCGACGGCGGCCTGGCCTGCCTCACCCTCGCCTGCGCCCTCATCCACCGCGAGAACGTCCCGGTGACCCTCGTCAGCGGCAGCGGAGGCGAACTCTCCGAGGCGCTCGTCCGCTCCCCGGAGATCGGCTGCGTCTCCTTCGTCGGCGGCCGCGACACGGGCGCCCGCATCGCCACCGCCCTCACCGACCTCGGCAAACGCCACATCCTCGAACAGGAGGGCCTCAACACCTGGGGCATCTGGGAACACACCGACTGGACCGCGCTGGGCGCGGCCATCCCGAAACTCTTCGACTACGGCAAGCAGCGCTGCACCGCCTACCCCCGGTTCGTCGTCCAGCGCAC
The DNA here is from genome assembly GCF_042730015.1 of Streptomyces sp. NPDC059957. Taxonomy (NCBI): domain Bacteria; kingdom Bacillati; phylum Actinomycetota; class Actinomycetes; order Kitasatosporales; family Streptomycetaceae; genus Streptomyces; species Streptomyces sp. NPDC059957. The sequence continues at coordinate 2,163 of NZ_JBHWMB010000063.1, forward strand.
CGCCTTCGACGCCTTCCTCGCCGCCTACCTCCCCGCCGTCTCCGCCGTCCGCACCGGACACCCCCTCGCCGTCGCGCACGCGGACGATCCGCTGCCCGAGCTGGACTTCGGCCCGCTCATCAACACGGCCAAGGCCGCGGAGCTCACCGAGCACGCCGCGGAAGCCGTGGACCGCGGCGCCGTCCCCCTCTTCCGCGGCTCGCTGGACCCGGACCGCTTCCTGCCCGGGCAGGACACCTCCGCCTACGTGGCCCCGCTGGCCCTCCTCAGCCCGCCGGCCTCCTCACCCCTCTACCACGCGGAGCCCTTCGGCCCGGTGGACACGATCGTGCTCGTCGACACCGAGGCCGAGCTACTGGCGGCGATGAACGCCTCCAACGGGGCCCTGGTCGCCACCCTCTCCACCGACGACCCGGCCACCTTCGGCCGCCTCGCACCCCAGATCCGCGCCTTCAAGATCGGCCACGGCACGCCCCGCTCGCGCGGGGACCGGGAGGAGCTCTTCGGTGGGTTCGGCGCCTCCTGGCGGGGCGCCTTCGTCGGCGGTGAACTCCTCGTCCGCGCGGTCACCCACGGACCCGCCGGCGAACGGCTCCCGGGCAACTTCCCGGAGTACCAGCTGACGCCCTGAGAAGCCGCCGAGGAGGCGCTGCGCCGGGGCCCGGGCGCGCTGATTACAGTGAGATCACCGCCGCGCCGCGCGGAACGCCAAGGGGGCGGACCGCCGCGGCCCGGCAAGAGCCTGGAATGGAGCCGCAGATGGAGAGTCCCAGCCGTACCGCGCTGATCGAGGACCTGATGGGGCGCTTCCCGCACGTGCCCCGGGAAGCCGTGATCAAGGAAGACCTCCTGCGGGGCGGCATGGCCTTCGACGAGTCCGCGCTCAGCGGGGGCGCCGACGGGTCTTCGGGCGACGTCAAGCCCAAGTCGTACTTCATCTTCTCCTTCGACCACCGCACCCTCCCGGAGCTCGGCGCCGCCGCCCTGAACCGGCCCCCCGAGGAGATCGTGCTCACGGGTGGCCCGTACGAGCTGCGCCGCACGGTGGTCTCCGTACGGGTCAACCCGGACTCCCCGTACGTGGTGCGCGGCGGGGAGGACGGCGCGCTCGGCCTGTACCTGGACGGCGTACGGATCGCGGACGTCGGCCTGCCGCCGATGCCGGAGTACTACCGGCACAAGCTGTCGAACGGCAAGTCGGTGATGGAGGTCGCGCCGACCATCCAGTGGGGCTACCTCATCTACCTGACGGTCTTCCGGGTGTGCCAGTACTTCGGCGCCAAGGAGGAGTGCCAGTTCTGCGACATCAACCACAACTGGCGCCAGCACAAGGCGGCCGGCCGCCCCTACACCGGGGTGAAGCCGGTCGACGAGGTGCTGGAGGCGCTGGAGATCATCGACCGGTACGACACGGCGGGCATCTCCCGGGCCTACACCCTCACGGGCGGCTCGATCACCTCCCAGGTCGGCGGCCGTGACGAGGCCGACTTCTACGGCCAGTACGCCCAGGCCATAGAGGAGCGCTTCCCCGGCCGCTGGACCGGCAAGGTCGTCGCTCAGGCCCTGCCCCGCGACGCCGTGCAGCGCTTCCACGACCACGGCATCAAGATCTACCACCCCAACTTCGAGGTGTGGGACGAGTACCTGTTCAAGCTCCACTGCCCGGGCAAGGAGCGCTACGTCGGCCGCGACGAATGGCACCGCAGGATCCTGGACTCCACCGAGGTGTTCGGCCCGCGCAACGTGATCCCGAACTTCGTGGCGGGCATCGAGATGGCCGAGCCCTTCGGGTTCACCAAGGTGAGCGAGGCGATCGCGTCCACCCAGGAGGGCCTGCGGTTCTTCATGTCGCACGGCGTCGTTCCGCGCTTCACCACCTGGTGCCCGGAGCCGACGACCCCGCTCGGCAAGGCCAACCCGCTGGGCGCGCCCCTCGAGTACCACGTTCGCCTGCTGGAGACCTACCGGGCGACGCTGGAGGAGTTCGGCCTGAGCTCCCCGCCCGGCTACGGCCCGGCCGGCCCCGGCCGCGCCGTGTTCTCCGTCTCCTCCTTCATGGACAGCCTGGAGGGGCTGGAGGAGAAGGAGGAGACCACCACCTGACGAGTCCCGCTCGGGGGTCCCGCTCAGAGGTCGAGGACCAGGTCCGAGGTCGGCAGGGACTGGCACGTCAGGACGTCGGTGTCGGGCAGGTCCTCCGAGGGGGTCACCCAATGGGCCGCCGTGCCCTTGAGGACCGTGCAGGCGCAGCTCTCGCACTGTCCGACCCGGCAGCCGCTGGGCATGGCGACCCCGGCCGCCTCGCCGAGGGCGAGGAGCGGGCCGTCGTTCTTGCGCCAGGTGGCGCTGCGTCCGGACCGGGCGAAGGTGACGGTGTACTCGGCGTCGTCGGGCACCGCCACCTCCCGCCGGGCCGGGCGGAACTTTTCGCTGAACACTTCGAAGCGGGGAACACCGCGCGCGATCAGCGCGCCGGTGAGGGCGTCCAGCATGGGCTGCGGTCCGCACAGGTAGAAGCGGGCACGGCGGGCGATGAGGCCGGGGTCGATGTCGTCGACGCCGATGAAACCGGCGCGGTCGTAGTCCCGGCCGAGGACGTCCTGCGGACCGGGAGCGGCGTAGTGGTCGACGACCGTCAGTGCGGGTATCCGGGCGGCCAGTGCGCGCAGCCGGTCCCGGAAGGGGTGGTCGGCCGCGTTGTTGTTGCCGTAGTGCAGGACGACCTCGGGGACCGTGCCGCCGGTGGCGGCGAGGGTTTCCAGGTAGCTGAGGAACGGGGTGATGCCGATGCCGCCGGCGAGCAGCACGACCGGGTTGCCGGTGTGCGTGGGGATGGCGAAGACGCCTCCCGGGCTCGCCAGGTGGAGCTGGTCCCCGACCCGGAGCTCCTCGTGGATCCGGGTGGAGAAGGCTCCGCCGGGGATGCGGCGTACGGCGAGCCCGTAGTCGGTGCGGCCGGCCGCGAGGGCGGGTCCGGTGAGGGAGTAGCTGCGGCCGTCGGCCGGGTCTTGGACGGTGCCGTCCGGGTTCTCGGTGCGTACGGTCAGGTGCTGGCCGGGACGGTAGTCCGGCAGGGCTCCGCCGTCCTGCGGGGCGAGCCGCATGGCGCGTATGCCGGGGCTGACCTCGGTGAGGGCCGTCACGGTGAAGGGGCGGGTCCCCGTCCAGGTGCCGTCTCCGGGAACCGGGCCGATCCGGCAGGCGGCCGCCCGCATCGGCGCCGAACCGCTGAGCGGGTCGGTCTCGGTGTGGTCGATGAGCCGGTTGAAGTTGCTGCCCGTGGCGGCGGTCGGGTCGGCGCCCGGGAGGGCGAGGTCGGTGGCCTCCTGCCACCAGCCGTACTCGCCCACGACGACGGAGGGGTGCAGGGAGTCGTCGAAGCGGGCGCGCAGCCGGATGGAGCCCAGGCGCGTGGCGAGCTCCAGCCACTCACCCTCGCCGATGCCGTGGGCGGCGGCGGTTCGCGGGTGCAGGTCCACGGAGGGGTCGGTGGCCCGGCGGCGCAGCGAGGTCACCGAACGCTGCTGGCTGTGGACGAAGTACCCGTGCTTGGCGCAGGTCAGTACGAGCGGGTACGCGGCGTCCGTGGGCGCGGGGTCGTGGTGCTCGGGCACCGCCGGGTAGCCGTGCTCCAGCAGCCGCTCGGAGTACAGCTCCACGCGCCGGGTGGGCGTGGCGAAGCCGGTCACCGCGTCCGCGCCGTCCGGTACCGGGGAGGCGTACTTGCGGTAGGCCTCCGTGCGGGGCACCCGGACGCCACCCTGCTGTCGGCGCAGCTCCTCGACGGTGAGGCCGAGGGGTTCGAGCTGCCAGTTCCAGGCGGCCTCGATGTCCCCGTCGAAGAAGTCGGCGCCCATGCCCAGACGGCAGGCGAGGTCGAAGACGAACTCGGTGTCGCTGCGGGACTCGCCCTGCGGCTCCACCATCCGGGGCCGGAGCTGGACCTGCTCCTGGGCCCGATGGCCGACCTCGAAGCCGAAGCGCAGGGCCTCGTGCTCGTAGGAGCTGTTGACCGGCAGGACGATGTCGGCGCTGCTGCTGGTCGGGTTGTGGAAGAGGTCGAGGTGGACCTGGAAGTCGAGCGCGCCCAGCGCCCGCGCCGTACGGTCGGAGTCGGGCTGCGCGACGACCAGGTTGGACCCGAAGCCGATGAGCGCGCGGACGGGGTAGGGGCGGCCCGTCTCGATGGCGGTGCACAGGTCGCCGGAGTTGATGTAGCCGAAGGACGGCGGGCCCAGCGGGTGCTTGTCGAGCCCGAGGGCCTTGGCGCGCTGCTCGGGGGCGAACTGGGCGAAGGACGTCGCCGGGTTGTAGGGCGGTGCGGGGACGACGTGGTTCCCGCCGGGGGCGTCGTAGGAACCGGTCAGCGCGTAGAGGGTGGCCAGGGCGCGCTCGGTCTGGGCGGCGTTCGCGCTCTGCCCCACTCCCGTCCACCCGTAGTAGGTGACCGAGGGCGCGGCCGCGATCTCCGCGGCGAGGGCGCGGACCTCCCGCTCGGGGATCCAGGTGGTGGCCGCGACCCGGGCCGGCGGCCAGGCCGCGCAGGCGGTGGCGTACCGCTCGAAGGCGGGCGCGCAGTCGACGACCGAGCCGTCGCGGAGGGCGACCGCCCGCGTGCCGCGCAGCGCGAAGCGCTCCGGGCGGACGGCGGCGCGTGCGGTGTCGTACGGCTCGGCCCGGCCGGTCTCCTCGTCGAAGACGGCGAAGCCCGTGCGTTCCCTTGGCGTATCGGCTAGCTCGTCCGCGCGCAGGAACCGGCCGGTGTCGGCGCGGACGAGGAGGGGGCCGTTGGTCCAGGCGCGGACGAAGGCCGCGTCGTAGCCCTCGCCGGCGATGAGGAGGTGGGCGAGGCCCAGGGCGAGCGCGGCGTCGGTGCCGGGCCGGACGCGTAGCCAGTGGTCTGCCCGCAGCGCGCTGGTGGAGCGGCGCGGGTCCACCACGGTGAGCTTCGTGCCGGTCGCCTGGGCGGCGGAGAGGGCGGAGGACTGGGCGAGCCAGGTCTTGGCCGGGTTGAAGCCCCACAGCAGGGCGAGGTCCGCGTTCGCGTAGTCGGGCGGCGGGATCGGCGAGCCGAAGGTGAAGGCGTGCGCGAAGTCCTTGTGCCAGTTGCAGATCTCCGCGCTGTACACGGTGTTCGGGCTGCCGAAGAGGCGTACGAAACGCTCGATCCACTCGGTGGCGTCCGACACCATGGTCCCCGAGGGTGTGGCCACGGCGAAGGCGACCGACTCGGGGCCGCTCTCGGCTGCGATCGCCCCGATCTTCTCGGCGATCTCCTCCATCGCCTCGTCCCAGGAGACGGGCACCCAGCCCGGGTCCGGGTCGGACTTGGGGTTGGTCCGGCGCAGCGGGGTGGTCAGCCGGCTCGTACTGTGCGCGATCTCGGGGGCGGAACGGCCCTTGGGGCACATCGCGGTGCCGGTGGGATGGTCGGGGTCCGGCCGGACGCCGGTCAGCCGGCCGTCCTCGATGGTGAAGATCGCGCCGCAGCGCGACTTGCAGAGGGTGCAGAACCCTCGCCTCTCCTCGGACACGACGTTCTCCCTGCTCGCGGACCTCCTTCCAGTGGACAGCCCGGCGTACGGCACTGACCAGCGGCGATGGTCGCGAACGGAGCACCGGACGACCCGCCCGGCCGGGACTTTCGCCCCGGGCCGAACGGGTCGTCCGCGTTGCTCACGGGAGGGTCAGGGGTGACGCTTCTGCACCAGGCGGAAGGCGGCGTAGAGGACCGCGGCGGCGAGGGTGAGGAGGATGGCGGTTTCGATGAGCTGGGTGGGCCAGTAGTGGGAGACGGGGTGGACGTCCAGGTACCGGGCGGTGATGTTCAGGTCGGCTGGGCAGCCGTCCACCATCTGTGTTCGCTCGAAACAGGCGTTCTCGGAGAGGCGCTCACCGGTGGCGGTGAGGAACCCGGAGTCCATCATGAACGCGGAAGCCGGAAACTCCGGCTGCACATGCCCCGGGAAGGGCGCGGTGCTCGTCACCACAGGCAGGAACGACCAGCGCAGCGCGCCGAGGACCAGCAGCACGATGCCCGTGAGGAAACCGGTGACGGCCATGGCGACCAGGGTCCGCCGGACGAGCTGACCGACGAGGGCGCCCAGGGCCACGCCCAGCAGGCAGTAGCCGACGAGCACCAGGCCGGTGGCCTCGTACGGACCGCGGTCGGCCCATGTGACCTGCCACGTCTGATTCACCCGCACCCATCCGAGGCGGTAGACCCCGATGAGGGCGAGGGAACCGAGCACCGAGACCGCGGTCGCCACCAGGACCTTCGAGCCGAGCCAGGCCCGCGCCGTCGTCGACTGGGTGAGGGCGAGCCGCCAGGTCCCGCTCTCCAGCTCGCGGGCGACCATCGGACCGGCGACGAAGGCTCCCACCAGCAGCGGGAGGAACAGGAGCGTGTTTCCCGCGTACATGACGCAGAGTCGGAGCAGCTCCCATGCGTAGTACTCGGACGACATGTAGAACTCTCGGTCGGCCTCCGAGTCGCCGCTCCACATGCGCAGCGAGACCATCATTACGAGGCCCAAGGCCACGAGGGCGGGCACCGCCCACAGCACCCGCCGGTGCTGGCGGACCGTCACCCAGTACGGACCCTTCAGCGTCAGCGTGCTCATGCCGACACCCCCTCGGCGGCATCGGCGTCCAGGGCGAACGCCGGGGCTTCGGGCGCGCGCAGATGGGCGAGCAAGAGTTCCTCCAGGGACGGGTGGGTCGTCTGCCAGGTGTCGCTGTCGATCGGGCCCTGGGGCCTTACGAGCGCCGTGAGCTGGCGGCCCGTCGTGCGGGCCTCGACGACGGTGTGCGCGGAGAGTTCGTCGCGGGCGGCGGCGGGGCCGGTGAGCAGCTGGTGCGCCGCTCCGATCTCGTCGAGCGGGCCGGAGAGGCGGATCCGGCCGCCGTCGACGAGGAGGAGGTGGTCGCAGGCGCCCTCCAACTCGGTGAGGATGTGCGAGGACATCACCACGGAGGTCCCGTTCTCGGCGGCGTCGGCCATCAGCGTGCCCATGAGCCGGTGCCGGGCGAGCGGGTCGAGGTCGGCCATCGGCTCGTCGAGCAGGAGCAGGCTCGGGCGTTTGCCGAGGGCCAGGGCCAGGGCGACCCGGGTGCGCTGCCCGCCGGAGAGCGTACGGATCTTCGCGCGCGGGTCGAGGTCCCCCGCCTCCACGATCTGCTCCGCCCTGCTCGCGTCCCAGCGGCCCGGGTTGAGCTCGTGGCCCATGCGCAGCGTGTCGCCGACGGTGAGCTGCGGGTAGAGCGGCTTGTCCTGGGCCACGTAGGCCAGTTCCTCGCGCGGTACCGAGCGCAGGTGGCCCTCCGTCGCTGACACGAGCCCGGCAGCGATGGTCAACAGGGTCGACTTCCCTGCACCGTTGGGTCCTACCAGTGCACAGACACGGCCCTCGGGCAGCCGGAAGGAGCAGTCGCGCAGCGCCCACCTGCCCCGGCGTCCGTAGCGCAGGCCGAGGCCGTCCGCCTCGATCACGGTGTGCGTCATACGTGTTCTTCCCCCTTGAAGTGCTCTTCCAGTACGGCCGAGAAGAGAGCGGTCGCGTCGTCCCGCTCCATCCCGGCCTCCCGTGCCCGCCGCGCCCAGTCGGCGAGTTCGGCGTGCAGCGGGGATTCCGCCGGGGCGCCGCCCAGGGACTTGCGGATGAAGGTGCCCAGGCCCCGCTTCGCCTCGACGAGGCCCTCGCGCTCCAGCTCGCGGTAGGCCTTGAGGACGGTGTTCGGGTTGATGGCGGTGGCCTCGACGACCTCGCGCGCGGTCGGCAGCTTGTCACCCGGCTCCAACAGGCCCAGGCGCAGGGCCTGTTTGGTCTGCTGGACGATCTGCAGGTATGTGGCGATGCCGCTACGCCGGTCGATGCGGTACTCGAGCACGACAACACCACCCTTTCACTAGGCAAGTAGTGAAAGGGTGGTGCAGGGGAGAACTTCTGTCAACTGTCCTTCGCCGGCTCAGGCGAAGGAGGGATCCGGAATCGAGCTGCGCAGAACCGGAGCGATCCGTGACTGGAACAGTGCGAGGGAGTCCCGGTGTTGGGCCTCGGTCAGCCCGCCCGGCTCGGCCTGGAGGTGCAGGACCGTGTGGCCGAACTCCTCGTGGTAGCGGTGCACCTTCTCGATCACCTGCTCGGGGCTGCCGATCAGTGCCGAACTCCGCTCGACGAAGTCCTCCAGGGTCGGGAACACCGGATCCAGCCCCTGCGCGGCGTGGGCCGCGAGGTACCGGGCGAACGCCGGCCGGTACGCGGCGACCGCCTGCTGCGAGGTGGGCGCCGTGTGGAAGCCCGCCGTGCCCGCGCCGACGACCGCGTGCGCCGGATCTTGTCCGTAGTGCTCCCAGCGCTCGCGGTAGTGGCGGATCAACGCGGCGTACGGGCCGATGGGATGGGTGACGTTCGCGGAGAAGAGCGGGTCGCCGTAGCGCGCCGCGAGATCCACGGACTCCCGGCTCGTGGCGCTGCCGTGCCAGACCCGCAGCGTCTTCTGGTACGGCCGGGGCAGCACCTCGGCGCCGGTCAGCGCGGGCCGGAAGCGCGGCTGCGCCGTCACCTTGTCCTCGAGCCAGATCTGCCGGAACAGCTCGTAGCCCTCGGAGTTGCGCTCCCACTGGTCCTCGGAGCTCACGTCGAACAGCTCGCGCTGCGCGGTGCCGTTCCCCTTGCCGATCATCAACTCCAGCCTGCCGTCGCTGAGATGGTCGAGCGTCGCGTAGTCCTCGTACGCCCGCACCGGGTCCAGCAGGCTCAGGGTGGTCACGGCGGTGTACAGCCGGATGCGGCGGGTCAGCGCCGCGATGTGGGAGAGCACCACGGGCGGGGAGGACGACAGGAACGGCCGCTCGTGCCGCTCGCCGACCCCGAACCCGTCGAAACCGAGCTCCTCCGCCAGCAGGGCGGCGTCGACGACCTGCCGGAACCGCTCGCGGGTGGGGGCCGGGGCGCCCGTCGCCGGATCCGTGCCGTCCGTGATCAGGGTGATGGCCAGGAATTTCACGTCGGCGTCGCTCCTCGGAATTGGCATGCCCGAAATACGGGGCGCGGAAATGACGGGAGTATGAAATCGAACTCGGCACTGTTAAATGCGTGTGGCGGCAATGTCACCCGCGTCCTGCGGCGCCCGGAAGGCCATGAAGAAGGGCCTGTGGCGCACGGTGAAACCGATCGACTCGTAGAGGCGGATGGCGCCGGTGTTCTCGGCGGCGGTGTGCAGGAACGGCACGTCTCCCCGGTCCCGGATGCCCGCGGCGACGGCGCGGACCAGGCGCGTCGCCAGGCCCCTGCCGCGGAAGCCGGGGTGGGTGCAGACCGCGCTGATCTCCGTCCAGCCGGGCGGGCGCAGCCGCTCCCCGGCCATGGCCACCAGCCGGCCCCGGTGGCGGATGCCGAGGTACGTGCCCAACTCGACGGTGCGGGGCAGGAAGGGCCCGGGCTTCGTCAGCTCGATCAGTTCCAGCAC
>NZ_JBHWMB010000063.1:11643-51560 GCF_042730015.1 Streptomyces sp. NPDC059957
CCGCGGGCCCGAGCCGCACCGCCTCGGGAGCGGGCTCGGCGCGCAGCGAGGTGTCGACCAGCTGGACCCCCGGGGTCGACCCGACGGTCTCCCAGCCGGGAGGCGGGGTCAGCACCCCGGAGAGCGCGACGACCCGGTCGGGGCCGGCCAGCGAGCGCAGCGCCTCCCAGGACGAGGGGTCGGCCGGATCGGCGAGCGCGGAGAACACGGCGACGTCCGGGACGTAGCGTGCGGCGCGGCCGCCGGCCCGCACGGCGAAGGCCGCGTGCGGGCCGGACAGCGAGGCCCAGGCCGGGTTGTCGAGGACGTGCGGGGCTGCCGGGGCCCTTGGGATCCCTGGGGTCACCTGGCTAGGGGTGGTGGTGCTGGTGCTCATGGGGGCGGACCCTCCTTCCGTGGGGTGCCCGGGCCGGGGACGGCCGCGAGGTCAGGAATTGGTGAGGGGCAGCCCGGGCGGGTTGACCTGGGAGGTGGTCACGGCCTCGTCGGAGAGGTGCCAGGCGGTCAGGAGCTGCGCGTACTGGCCGGTTCCGACGAGGTGGTTGATGGCCTGGGCCACGGGCTCGGCCAGTCCGCTGTCCTTCTTCGCGGTCGCGGCGATCAGCCCCTGGAGGGTCTCGCCGGCGCCGGAGAACGAACCGGCCTTGCGGGTCGGAGCGTTGCCGCTCGCGGTCTGGGTGATGTGGTAGGCGATCGCCGGGTTCGGGCCGAAGTTGAGGTCGATCTTCTTGCCGCTCAGGGCCAGGTAGACGCTGTTGGCGTCGGGGAAGTGCTTGACCGTGATGTCCTTGCCCTCGGACTGCAGCCTCTTCTGCCACTCCAGGAGGATCTTCTCCTGGTTGGTGCCCTTGCTGACCGACACCGTCTTGCCCGCCAGGTTGCGGTAGTCGCCGCCGAACTCCCAGGTGTTCTCCTTCAGAGCCTCGAAGGCCAGGTTGTCGTGCCGGTAGGACGCGAAGTCGTACTTCTTCTTGCGCTCCTCGGTGACCGTGACGTTGGTGAAGGCCACGTCGACCTTGCCGCTGTCGATGCCGACGAAGAGGTTCTCCCACGTGGAGTTCTTCACCACGGGCTTCAGGCCCAGGGTCGCGGCGACGAGGCGGCCGAGGTCGGGCTCCGAGCCGGTGATGGTCTTCTGGTCGGTGCCGGTGTAGGTGAGGGGCGGGAACCCGGCGGGCAGGGCGCCGACCCCGATGACCAGCTCACCGCGGTCGCGCACGGCCTTCGGGAGCTGTGCGCGCAGGGACTCGACGACGGGGACGGACAGTTCCGCCTGCTGCGCGGCGCCGTTGGAGACGGCGCCGATGGTCACCTTGCCGGAACCCGACGCGGTGCCGGTGGCCTTGGCGTCGCCGCCGCACGCGGTGAGGCCGGCGGTGAGGGCGACGGCGGCGGTCGTGGCACCGAGGCCGCGGACGAGTCTTTTGCGCAGGAGGGACGGGCGGTGCATGGCGTTGCCTTTCGGGTGTTCGGCGATGCGGGGAATCCGCGGGAAGGGAGGAAGCCGTGGAAGGGGAAGCCGCCGACTTGGGGCGGGGCGGGGCGGGCCGGTCAGAGCACCTTGCTGAGGAACTCCCGGGTCCGCGGGTGCGCGGGGTGGTCCAGCACCTGCGCGGGCGGGCCCTGTTCGACGATGCGGCCCTCGTGGAGGAAGACGATCTCGTCGGCGACCTCGCGGGCGAAGCCGATCTCGTGGGTCACGATCACGAGGGTGGTGCCCCCGGTGGCCAGGTCCTTGATCACGGAGAGCACCTCGCCGACCAGCTCGGGGTCGAGCGCCGAAGTGGGTTCGTCGAAGAGGATGACCCCCGGCCGCAGGGCGAGGGCCCGCGCGATGGCCACCCGCTGCTGCTGCCCGCCGGACAGCTGTCGCGGGTAGGCGCCGCCACGGTCCCCGAGCCCCACGCGGCGCAGCAACTCCTGCGCCAGGGCCTGTGCCTGCGGCCGGGACAGCCTGCCCGTGGCCACCGGGGCGGCGGCGACGTTGTCCAGCACGGTCAGGTGCGGGAAGAGGTTGAAGTTCTGGAAGACGAAGCCGATCCGGCCGCGCTGGGCGAGGATCGCCCGTTCCCTCAGCTCCTTGAGCCGGCCCCCGTGCCGCTGGACGCCGATCAGCTCGCCGCCGACGCTGACGTGGCCGGCCTCGGGCTTCTCCAGGTGGTTGAGGACGCGCAGCAGGGTCGACTTGCCGGAGCCGGAGCGCCCCAGGATCACGGTGACGGTGCCGGGCGCGACGGTCAGGCTCACCCCGTCGAGGACCCGTCGGCCGCCGAACCACTTGTGCACGTCGTGCACCTCGATGGCGGCGCCGTCGGTCGGCCGCGTGGCCGTGGCGGTGGGGGTGGCGGTGGCGCCGGTGGCGTTCCCGGTCATCGGGCCGTCTCCTTCCGGTAGCGGATCCGCAGGTCGCGCAGGCCCGCCCGGGCCCGCTGGAGGGGAGTCGGCACCGGGGTGCGCAGCGCTCCGCGGGCGTAGTACCGCTCGACGTAGTACTGCACGACGGAGACCAGGCTGGTGAGGATCACGTACCAGACGGTCGCCACGACCAGCAGCGGGACGATGTCGCCGGGATAGGTGCTGCCCAGGCTCTGCACCGAGCCGAACAGGTCGAGCAGTGACACGTAGAAGACCAGCGAGGTGGCCTTGAGCAGGCCGATCAGCTGGTTGACGTAGGAGGGCACGATCGAGCGCAGTGCCTGCGGGAAGACGATCCTGGCGAACTGGTACCGCTTGGGCAGTCCCAGGGCCGCGGCCGCCTCGTGCTGGCCCTGGTCGACGGAGAGCACACCGGCGCGGACGATCTCGGCGGCGTACGCGGCCTCGCTCAGGCTCAGGCCGACCACCGCGACCACCATGTCGGTGGCGAGCCGCGACTCGTCGAAGGTCAGGAAGGCGGGCCCGAACGGCACGCCGATGCTGAGCGTGGGGTAGAGGGCGCTGAGGTTGTACAGGAAGAGCAGGACGACGATCAGCGGCACGGAACGCAGGAGCCAGATGTACGTCCAGCTGACCGACCGCAGCACCGGGCTGCCCGAGAGCCGTCCGAGGGCCAGCAGGACACCGCCGGCCAGGCCGAGGACCGCACTGTACGCGGCCACCTGGAGGGTGATGAGCAGCCCCTCCAGGATCACCGGGCGGGTGAACCAGTACGCGAAGCGGTCCCATTGGTAGAAGGGATTGGTGATCAGCCCGTGGGCGGCCTGGGAGACCAGCACCAGGACGACGATGCCGGCGACCCACCGCCCGGGCCGGCGCAGCGGGAGGACCCGCTCGGCCGGCCCGGGTGGCCCTGGCGGCCCGGAGGGGCCGGCGGGCGCGGAGAGGAGCAGTGATTCGGTCAAGGACACTCCACGGCTTCGAATAGGAGCAGAATCGAAAAGCAGCCGTCAAGCAGAACAGGAGAGGCCGCCGATATCTCTTTGTCTGCGGCGTAAGCTAGGCAGCCCGGAGAAGGGGTGTCAACGGCCCTGATATCGGGAAGCGTGAAATCGTGTTCCGATTTCATCCGCCGTACATACAACGCCTCTTGGTGAAATGAAACTCAGCGATCGGCCGGTGCGCTCGCCGAGTTCAGGCGGCCCCGCAGGCCGGCCAGCCGGACGCGCAGCAGGCGCAGCGGCGTGGGCGGAAGGCCGCGCGAGCTGCCGCGGGCGTAGTGCCGCTCGACGTAGTACTGGCCCGCGCTCAGCACGGTGGTGACGGCCACGTACCAGAGGGTGGCCACCATCAGCAGCGGGATGACCTGGTAGGTCTGGTTGTAGACCAACTGCACCGAATACAGCAGGTCGTGCACGGCCAGCACGCTGACGATGCTGGTGCCCTTGAGGGTGCCGATCAGCATGTTCCCGGCGGTCGGCACGATCGAGCGCATGGCCTGGGGAACCACGATCCGGTACAGCGTGCGGCGCCTGCTCAGCCCGAGCGCCTGCGCGGCCTCGGTCTGGCCGGGGTCCACGGAGAGGATGCCGCCGCGCACCACCTCGGCGGCGTACGCGGTCTCGTGCAGGGTCAGGCCGATGACGGCGGTGAGGGTCGGGCCGAGCAGGTTCACCGTGCTGACGCTGAAGAGCTGGGGGCCGTAGGGGATGCCCAGGCCGAGCGTCGGGTACAGGGCGCCGATGTTGAACCAGAACAGCAGCTGTACGAGGAGCGGTGTGGACCGGAAGATCCACACGTAACCCCAGCTCAGGGTGCGCAGGACCGGGTTCGCCGACAGCCGCATCACGGCGAGCACGGTGCCCAGGAGGAACCCGAGCACCATCACCACGCCGGTGAGCCAGAGGGTCAGCAGCAGCCCGTCGAGCACGGCGGAGGTGGTGAAGTACGTGCTCACCAGGCCCCATTGGAAGGCGTCGTTGCGGACGACGGAGACCAGCACCATCGCGAAGACCAGCAGTGCGGCGGCGGCGGACAGCCGACGGCCGAGGCGCCGGCGCGGCACGATCGGCGGCGGCTCGGCGCCTGGGGCGAACACGGGGGAGGAGGGGGAGGTGCCGGACGCGCGCGGCACGTCGGAGACATCGGAGACATCGGAAACGGTGGTCATGGAGGTGCTCCGGGAGTGGAGAGGGATCGCGGGCGCGGCACACGGGCTGCCGGACACCGGACACGGACACGGACACGGCACGGTCGTCGTCACGCTCACCGCGTCCCTCAACACGGCCGGACCGACCTGCGCGCAAGGCGCGGCCGGAACGCCGCCGATCGTATGCGTCCACCGCACGAACGTGTCAACAGGGCCCGGCGCAGGGGCAGTCAAGCGGCCGTCCAGCGACACCGCAGCGGAGGTCGGGCCCGTCCGGCATCCGGGCCGTTGCTTGACGAAGAGCACCGCGTACTGTTCAAGTAGTCGCATGAACGCCCATCAGCGCCTGGTCTCGCGCGACTACATCGACTTCGGTCGGGTGTGGTCCGCGGCCTGTTGCGCCTGACGCGGCAGCGGGCCGTCCGACCGGCCCTTCCCTCCCTCGGTGACCCCGTTGCGGGCCGAGAACCCACCTCGCACAACCGTCCTGTGGCCGTGACCGCCGCCTAGGGCGGGCTGTCGCGAGCCCGGATACCGCGCTGCCGCCGCACCCCCACATCCCCCGCCCAAGCGTCGTCACGCCCGCAGCGTCGCGCTCCGCTGCACCCGCCCACGTCCCCACCTCCGCCCGATCTCCGCCCCCGTTTCCGCCCCCACCCGTTCCGTCCTGCGACACCACGCGGCTGACGGTTCATCACGCATCGCCGTACCGGGGGTGGTTCACCCTGCCCCGAGGCGATCCGCCGCACCTTCCGAAAGGCCACACCCATGCCCGTGGAGTTCCTCGGCATAGCCGCCACCAACGACGGCTCCGAAACCACCGCACGATCCGGCGCCGCCTTCGACAAGGAGTACACGCTCAGGCTCGCCAGGGCCCACGAGGACCACGGCTGGGACCGGGTGCTGTTCGCCTACGGTTCCGGCACCCCCGACCCCGCGCCGGCCGCCGCGTACATCGCGAGCAAGCTGGAACGCCTGCAGATCCTGCTGGCCCACCGGCCCAACGTCTCGTACCCCACCTTCGCCGCCAAGACCTTCGCGACCCTCGACCAGATCAGCGACGGCCGCCTGGCCGTGCACTTCATCACCGGCGGCAACGACCACGAGCAGGGCCGCGAGGGCGACGTCCTCGGCAAGGACGGGCGCTACGCCCGCACCCGCGAGTACATCGGCATCGTCAAGAAGATCTGGACCACCCGCGAGCCCTTCGACCACGAGGGCGAGCACTACCGCTTCCACGACTTCGTGAGCGACGTCTTCCCCGTCCAGCAGCCCCGCCCGCAGGTCTCGTTCGGCGGTTCCTCACCCGCCGCCTACGCGGCCGGCGGCGCGGAGGCCGACATCTACTGCCTGTGGGGTGAGCCCCTGGAACAGACCGCGCAGCAGATCGAGGCCGTACGGGCCGCGGCACGGGCCGCGGGCCGCACCGAAGCGCCCCGCATCCAGGTCGCGTTCCGCCCGATCATCGCCCCGACCGAGGAGCTGGCCTGGGAGAAGGCCCACCGCACGGTCGGCGCCATCCGGGAGCGCAGGCAGGCGGGGACCGTACAGCGCCACCGCAACGGGGTGTCGGAGGCCGCGGCCCCACAGAACACCGGATCACAGCGGCTGATCGCCATCGCCGAGGCGGGGGAGCGCTACGACCGGGCCCTGTGGACCCCGACCGCCGCCGCCACCGGGGGCGCGGGCAATTCCAACGCCCTCGTCGGCACCCCGGAGACGGTGGCCCAGGCACTGCTGGACTACTACGACCTCGGCGTCGACATCCTGTCGGCCCGGGGCTACGACCTGCTCGGCGACGCCGTCGACTTCGGCCGGTACGTGATCCCGCTCGTCCGCGAGGAGGTGGCGAAGCGGGACGCGGCGCGGGACGCCGTACGCGACGTCCGGCCAGAGGACGGCTTCCCCCGCCAGACCCTGACGGCGGTCCGCGGATGAGCCTCCTCGTGAACAAGGTGACCAAGGTGAACAAGGTGAACGACGTGAGCGACGTGGACAAGGTGAACAAGGGGGCCGGACTCCGCGGACGCCTGCGCACCGCACTCGTGCTCCTGTCCGCCCTTCCCCTGCTGGCCACCCTGGCGGCCTGCGGCTCCGGCGACGGAGCGGCCCCGTCGGCCGCCGCCCTCGCCTCGCCCGCGCCGGCCGACGATCCGGTCGCCGGTGTCCGTGCGGTCGAGCCGATCGCCGCCTTGCTCCCGGCCGAGGTCCGCAAGGCGGGCACCCTGCGGCTCGGCGGCTCCGTCGGATCCCCTCCGTCGGCGTACTACCCGAACGGACAGGACAAACCGCCCGCCGGCCAGGACGTGGACATCGCCGCCGCGGTGGCCAAGGTCCTCGGCGTGAAACTGGAGCGGCAGGACGCCTCCTTCGAGACGATCCTCCCCGCCCTCGGCAGCGGCAAGTACGACGTCGGTACGGGCAACTTCGGGGTCACCACCGAACGCCTGAAGTCCGTGGACTTCGTCACCTACATCAACGACGGCCAGGGCTTCGCGGTGAGGACCGGCAACACCGCACTGACCGGGCAGGTCTCCGACCTCACCCAGCTGTGCGGACTGACCATCGGAACCGGCGCCGGCACGACGTTCGAGAAGACCCTCACCGCGCAGAAGGAGGTCTGCGCCGCCGCCGGGAAGAAGCCGTACGAGGTCAGGGTCTTCTCCGAGACCGGAGCCGTGACCACGGCCCTCCAGCAAGGCCGGATCGACGTCGTCATGTCGACGATCAACGGGCTGCGCCACCAGGCCGCGCAGCCCGCCGCGCAGACCACCTTCCTCGGCGAGTACCACCGCCTCGACGTCGGCTTCGCCTTCAAGAAGGGCTCCCCGCTGACTCCCGCGTTCCAGGCCGCCGTCAACGCGCTGATCAAGGACGGCACCTACGCGCGGATCCTGAAGAAGTGGGGCACCACCCCCTCCGCGATCGACACCTCGCAGATCAACCCGGCCGAGCACAAATGACGGAGCCCGCACCCGAACGGGTCATGGTCGAGGTCCGCGGCGTCCACAAGAGCTTCGGGCCCCTCGAAGTGCTGCGCGGGGTCGACCTCAAGGTCCGTGCCGGGGAGGTCACCGTGATCCTCGGCCCATCCGGCTCGGGGAAGTCCACCCTCCTGCGCACCATCAACCACCTGGAGAAGGTGGACCGCGGATGGGTCAGCGTCGACGGCGAGCTCATCGGCTACCGCGGCCACCGCGGCAAGCTGCACGAACTCAAGGAGAAGGAGGTGCTGAAGCAGCGGACCCACATTGGGTTCGTCTTCCAGGACTTCAACCTCTTCACCCACCTCACGGTGCTGGAGAACCTCGTCGAGGCTCCCGTCTCCGCGCTGCGCCGGTCGCGGGAGGAGGCCGGGGCGACGGCGCGCCGGCTGCTGGAGCGCGTGGGTCTGAGCGACAAGGCGGACGCCTACCCGAGGCAGCTGTCCGGCGGGCAGCAGCAGCGGGTCGCCATCGCCCGCGCGCTCGCGCTCGAACCCAAGGTGCTGCTCTTCGACGAGCCGACCTCGGCGCTCGACCCGGAACTGGTCGGCGAGGTCCTGGACGTCATCAAGGACCTGGCCCGCACCGGAACCACCATGCTCGTGGTCACCCACGAGCTGGGCTTCGCCCGGGAGGTCGCCGACACCGTCGTCTTCATGGACGGCGGGGTCGTCGTGGAGCAGGGGCCGCCCGGCGCCGTCCTGGACGCCCCGCGGCACTCCCGCACCCGCGCCTTCCTCGCCAAGGTCTGGTGAGGCGTCGGGTTCGGGTGAGGGATCGGGATCGCCGGGGCAGCCACTCGGCCTCCTTCGCGGCCTGCCCGGCGGACCCGCACCGGCGGGGAAGCCCTGCCCACTGGGGGAACTGCGCGTCGACCAGGCGTCTGAGGAGAGCCGCGTCGATGTTCGGAGGCATCCCAGTGGGTCGGACCTGCGCCTGTCGACCGGTTCTCCGGCCCCTCGGCGGCTACGCGTTCCCGTCCCCCAGCCAGTGCGGCGTACGGAAGGCGGCGCCGCCGTACATCGGCAGGGCGATCGACTCCCCGTACCGGGCCAGCTGGTCCCAGGGCCGGTTGATCCCCGTGGATCCGTAGCGGCGCACCCGGGTGACGGTGTCGAGGTCCAGTACGTCGACGAGCACCTCTTCGCCGGGGCCGGCCTGCTGGCGGACGGTGCCTTCGGGGTCGACGATGGCGCTGGCGCCGACCCCCGCCGGGTCGGCGGCGTTGACGTTGACCACGTACACCTGATTGGTCCAGGCGTTGGCGCGGGCGCAGACCAGTTCCATCTCCCGGTCCCGGGTGGGTGTCAGGGTGGGCTGGATGACGATCTCCGCTCCCAGCCAGGCGAGTTGGCGGACCGTCTCCGGGAAGGAGCCGTCGTAGCAGATGGCCAGGCCCGCCCGCCCGATCCCGGGGAGGTCGAAGACCGTGAACTCGTGGCCGGGGCGGGCCTTTTCGTACGGCTGCCAGGGGAAGACCTTGCGGTAGCGGGCGACGATCTCGCCCTCGGGCGAGACCGCTATGGCCGTGTTGTAGATGTGGCCGTCCTCCGCACGTTCGTAGAGGCTCCCGGGGACCAGCCACAGCTCGGTCTCCCTGGCGAGGTCGCAGATCCGGTCGGTGAGCGGTCCGGGGATCGTGACGGCGGCCTGCTCCATCCAGTCGTCGGGCGCGGGCCGCAGCAGCGGGCCCTCGGCGGCGAGCAGGAGTTCGGGGGCGACGACGAGCTGGACGTGGGGGAAGAGCTCGTGCGTGGCGCGGACCTGGTCGCTGAAGCGCTGCCGGCTCGCTTCGAGGTCGTGGGCCACGGGCGTGGTCTGCAGGGCGGCGATGGCGAGAGTGCGCATGGGTGTGGTCAGTCCTCGGTGATGGTGAGCGCGGCGACCGACGTGCGGCCTTCGCGGAAGAAGCGGTGGAACCGGGTGCGGGCGATCAGCAGGGCCAGGGCGCCCGCGGCGATGGTGCCGGCGCCGAGGAGGAAGACCCCGCCGACGCCGTGGAAGGAGGTGCTCCCGTACGCGGGGTCGTACATGTCGTAGGCGCTGCGGGCGAAGGCCGCCAGCATCAGCACGCCGCCCAGCAGGGGCAGGACGCCGCGCAGCAGGAGGTCGCGCGGGGAGTCGCGCAGGCGCCCCCGGAAGTACCAGACGCAGGCCAGCGCGGTGGTGCCGTAGTAGCAGGCGATGAGCAGCCCGATGCAGAGGATGGCGTCGCCGAGGAAGTCGCCGGAGACGAGTGTGAGGAGGACGAGCAGGCAGGCCGCCGCCGTACCGACGAGGAGGGTTCCGAAGGAGGGGGTGCGGTGGCGCGGGTGGATGCGGGCCAGGGCCGGCGGCAGTGCTCCGTGGGCGGACATGGACAGGGTGCTGCGGGAGCTGCCGACGACGCAGGTGAGCAGTGCGGAGGCGGCGGAGACGCAGACGGCCAGCTCCATGACCTTGGCCAGGGCCGTGCCCAGGACCGGCGGGGCGAGGGTGCTCAGTACATCCGCGGCGTTGTCGGGATTGCCCAGGCCGATGCCGTCGGCGCCGGTGCCGGCGAAGCTGATCGCCGCGAAGGCGGTGAACAGGTAGGTGCCCAGCAGGACGACGGTCGAGATGACGGCGGCCTGGCCGGAGACGCGTTCGCCGTCGCGGGTCTCCTCGTTCGCGGTGATCAGGGCGTCCCAGCCCCAGTAGATGAACAGGCACAGCAGGACGGCCTCGGTGAGGGACCCGAGGTCGGCGAAGCCGAAGGGGTTGAGCCAGGAGAGGGAGGGGGCGGTGGCGCCCGTGCTGCCCAAGGCGGTCACGCCGAAGCCGAGCAGCGCGAGGAGCTGCAGGCCCAGCAGCACGTACTGGACGGAGGCCGCGAGCTGCAGGCCCCGGTAGGCGATCGCGGTGACGGCGGCCAGCAGCAGGACGGCGGTGACCGTCACGGCGGTGGAACTGCCGGCGAGGGCGTGGAGGCCGAGGAAGTGCAGCAGATAGCCGGCGCCGACCTGGGACAGGGCCGTCATCGCGATGAGCGTGGCGCACAGGGGCACCCAGCCCCCGGTCAGCCAGCCGGTACGCGGCCCGAAGGCGCGGGTGGTCCACACGAAGGTGGTCCCGCAGTCGGGCATCTCCCGGTTGAGCTCGCGGAAGGCGAAGGCGGTGAGCAGGACGGGCAGGAAGCCGAGCAGCAGCGCGGCCGGGGCCAGGTCTGCGACGGTCAGCGTCACGAAGCCGAGGGTGACGGCGATGCTGTAGGCCGGAGCGACCGACGACAGCCCGAGGGTGACGGAGGCGAGCAGGCCCACGGAACCGCCGCGCAGCCCCTTGCCGACGGGGGTGGGCGCCGGCCCGGTTCTGGCCCCGGTGTCGGTCGGGTTGGTCATGATGCCTCCTGGAGGCCGCAGGTGTGGTGCGCAGAGTGTGAGGCGCTGCGTTAAACGGAGATTTAAGACCTGGCTTCCTGGACCGTCAATAGATCGAGCGATATTGTTAAACCAAGATTTAGGTTATTGATCTCTGGAGGGTGCGGCGTGGCAGCCAGGAAGGGGACCGGCAAGGAGAACCGCCGGGCCGAGCTGGGCAAGGCGGTGGAGCGCGCCGTACTGGTGCGCGGACTGGAGGGCCTGCGGCTGCGCGACGTCGCCGACCAGGCCGGGGTCACCCCCGCGGCGGTGCTCTACTACGGCGATCTGGACGCCCTCGTCCACGCCACGTACCAGCAGGCCATCGAGCGCTACAGCCAGGAGCGCGAGGAGGCCGCGGACCGCTTCGCCGACGCCCGCGACAAGCTGCGGGCCTGCATCGACCACGGAGTCGCCGGCGGCCCCGACGACGCGCTGACCCGGCTGCTCTTCGAGTACTGGCCGCGCTGCCTGCGCGACGCCCGGGCGGCGGCCCTGGACAGTGCGCTGACGGAACGCCAGATCGCCGTGTACTCCGGCATCTTGGTGCTCGGCCAGGCCCAGGGGCACTTCCTGCTCCAGGATCCGCCCCGCCTGCTCGCCGCGAACTTCGTTGCCATGGAGGACGGTTACCAGATGGAGGTACTCGCCGGGCGGCGCACGCGCACCGAGGTCATCGCCGCGCTGCGCTCCTACGCCCGGGCCGTCACGGGCCACGAGCTGACCGGCCCGAAGCCGGATGACCGTGAGGGGGTCGACCACGAGCCGGATGGCCACGAGTCGGATGGCCACGAGTCGGACGGCCGCGAGCCGGATGACCGCGAGGCGGCCGACCCCGAGCGGGCCGATCCTTCCTGAGCCCGGCCCGGACGCACCGCCGGCCCGCCTCGTGACGAGGCGGGCCGGCGGCAATCATGCGTGCGGGGAGTCCCGTTGGCGGTGACGCCGGTGCGGGTGTCGGGTCAGGGGCAGGTGGCCAGGAGGACGGAGACGACCGTGCAACTGGCGGTCGCGCTGTCGTTGAGCGGGCCCGGGTCGGTCGGCGCGGACGCCGTACGGGTGGCGGTGACCGAGACGCGCCCCAGCGAGAGCAGGCCCAGCGGTACCCGGAACGTCTTGGTGGCGGAGGCACCGTTGGCGATGGACCCGAAGGCACAGGTCACGGTGGAACCGGCGACCGTGCAGCCCGGGGACAGGGTGTTGGCGGACGCGCCCGCCGGCAGGCTCGCGGTGAGCGTGGCCGAAGTGACCGTACCGGGACCGGTGTTGCGGGCGGTCAGGGTGTAGGTGAGGTAGGGGACCAGCAGGCTGAAGCCCGGCTGTGCGGTCAGGTCGACGTCGATGTCGGCGGGCGGGAGCTGGTAGGTGTACCGGCCCGCGCCGGTCACGGCGCTGGTGCCGCCGGGCGTGGTGACCTGGACGTCCACGGGGCCCGCGGCGTGGGCGGGCGCGGTGGCGGTGCAGGCCGTGGGGGTGCAGGAGAGACCGGTGGCCGGGTTGCCCGAGCCGAAGACGAGCGCGGTGGCGCCGTCCAGGCCGGTGCCGTTGACGGTGACGACCGTACCGCCGGCCGTCGTGCCGACGGCGGGGCTGAGTGAGGTCACCACGGGGACGGGTACGTAGGTGTACCGGCCGGCGGGGGAGGGGCTGCTGGTGCCGCCGGCGGTGATGGCCTGTACGTCCACGGCGCCGGTCCCGGCCGGAGCGGTGGCGGTGCAGGAGGTCTCCGTGCACGTGACGCCGGTGGCGGGGTTGCCCGCGCCGAAGGTGATGGCGGCGCCCGTCAGGTGGGTGCCGGTGACCGTCACGGCCGTACCGCCGGCCGCGGGTCCGGCGGCCGGGCCCACGGCCGTGACCGTCGGCGGGAGGGTGAAGGCGAACACGATCCGGCCGTCACCGGCGTTGGCGCCGTCGGTCAGGGTGACGGACGAGCCGGGAACCGTTCCGGAGACCAGGCTGGACCCGCCGCCACCGCCTCCCCCGCCGCCCCCGGTGGCGCCGTATCTGCCGCCGCCCCCGCCCCGGCCGCCGCCGCCGTACCCGGCTCCGCCGCGGCCACCGGCGCCCGTCGGGCTGAACACGCCCTGGCCTGCGGCCCCGCCGGAGCCGTTCGGGAAGGCGCCCGGGGAGCCGTTCGGGCCCTCGTTGTCCGCGCCGGGCCCGCCGGTCCCCGCGGCCCCGCCGGCCGTGTCGGTGCCCGCGCCACCGCCCGTACCGCCCTGCGCGTCGGGGACCAGGCCGTTGCCGTCCGCGCCCGGCCTGCCGCTGTCACCGCCGGGCGCGCCCGGGTAGGCGGGGGAGCCGATACCCGCTCCGCCCGCCCCGCCGCCCGAACCGGCCGTCAGCAGCGGCGCGCCCGCGGCGGTGGTCACCGCGACCAAGGCGCCGCCTGATCCCGGCACGCCGAACTGCGCACTCGAGGCGCCATGGGCGCCGCGCCGGCCCACGGTCACGTTGAAGGTCTGACCGGGCGTCGCGGGGACGGTCGCGACGAGGTGCGCGCCCTTGCCGCCGACGGTGCCGTCGGCGGCGTTGCCGCCCCCGGCGCCGTCCAGCGTCACCACACCACTGGAGACGCCGTCGGGCACCGTGACGCTTCCGGAACCCCCGGCCGAGCAGGTGATCGTGGTCGTGGCCCCCACCAGGACCGGGGCGGCGCACACCCCCTCCGCCGACGCCGGGGGCGCCAGCACCGTCAGGCCGCCCGCGGCCAGCGCCGAGGACGCGGCCACCGCCAGCAGGCGGCGCCGCCACCGGGCGCCCGGTCCGTTCAACACAGCAGTCGAAGACATCGAAGTCTCCCCCTCTCGCCTCCGCCCGGCAGCGGCCGGAGTCGCACACCCCTGGGAAGCCGCGGCCGGACGCTCCCGTACGACGAACCGCCGGAGTGCAGCCAGCTCCGGCGGCGCCGCCCGATCGCCGGTATTCCAGGGCCCGTTGGAAGGACGGCGGCCCAGTGATACCGGCGGAAGCATCGCAGCGGCCGGGGCGCGGCGGGCACCAAATGCCGGATCGTCCCGCCAAACCGTTGGAAACCCCGAAATCAACGCCCTCGCTCGTACGAATTTCCGAGAAGATACGAGGTTGCGGTGTCGCCGAGGTGCGGTGTAGCTGCGTTGCGATGTCGTCAGGCGGCGGGGTCGAGGAGGCGGGGGCCGTTGTTGCGGACGCTGTTGACGGCGGTCGAGACCGCGCTCACCGTGAGCCGGCCGCCGGCGGGGGTGTGGAGCAGGGCGCGCAGATCCGTCGTGTCCTCGCGGGAGGGGTCGAGCCAGGCCTCGTAGTCGCCGGGGTCGAGGGCGAGCGGCATCCGGGGGTGGACGCGGCCGGCCGCGTCGGTGGCCTCGGTGGTGATGATCGTGGCCGTGGTGAGCCAGGCGTCCGGGTCGTCCCGGTCGGCGACGGCGGGGTCGCGCCAGAACTCGTACAGCCCGGCCATGGCCATGACGGAGCCGGTCTCGGGCCGGATGAAATAGGGCTGCTTGTAGGCCTTGGCCGTCCCCGTGGCGGGTACGGCGACCCACTCGAAGAACCCGTCCGCGGGCAGCAGGCACCGGCGTTTGGCCAGGGCCCGCCGGTAGGCCGGCTTCTCGTGCACGGTCTCCACCCGCGCGTTGATCATCCGGGACCCCACGGCGGGGTCCTTGGCCCAGGACGGCACCAGACCCCACCGCACGGGACGCAGCTGCCGCCCGAGCTCCCCGGTGTCCCGGTCGGCGCGCTCCAGTACCGCCCACACCTCGTCGGTGGGAGCGACGTTCCACGAGGGCTCCAGAGCCCGGCCCGGATCGAGCCGGGCTTCGAAGAGGCCCGCGAGGTCTTCAGGGGCCCGGGAGGAGGCATATCGACCACACATGCCTCCACTGTCCCACCCTTCCCGGGGGTGTGACGGGGCATCCCGACGTGTCGGCCGACCTCAGCCCCGCGAACACGGACCTCGCGGAGTGCGCCGAAGCCGCCGACGGGGCAGGGACCTTCCGCGGCTTCGACGTGGACCGACACCTCACCGTCGGGTGGAGACGCTCACGTGGTCGACCCGCATCGGGTGGCCCGGTTCGGTGTCCGGGCCCGGGGTCGCGCCGTCGGCGAGGGGGAGGGCGCCGCCGATGGCCACGTTGAGGATCAGGAACAGTCCGTGGTCCACCGCCCGCTTCCACGTGCCCGGGTCCATCCGGGAGGCGGGCACCCTGTGGTGCACCCGGCCGTCCAGGTACCAGCGCACCTCCTCGGCGCCGGGGGAGAGGTCGACCTCGACGGCGTACGTGTGGAAGCCCGTACGGCAGTCCCCACAGGGCTGCGGGCCCGAGCCCAGGCCCGCCGGTTCCCGGCACGGGCCGCCTTGGAGGGTCCCGCAGTGCATGGTCGCGAACACGCTGTCCCGGCCGTTGACCGATTCCATGATGTCGAGCTCCCCGATGCCCGGCCAGCCCGTGTACCCGTCGCGCAGCGGCGCCCCGAGGGTCCAGAACGCCGGCCAGTAGCCCGCCGCCTTGGCGCCGGTCACCTCGGGCAGGGCGATCGCCGCCTCGATCCGCAGGGCTCCGCCGGGCGGGGCCGCGAAGTCGGAGCGCCGGGTTTCGATACGGCCCGAGCTCCACGCGCCGTCCGTGCGGGTGGGGACGATCTCCAGCGCGCCCTTGCCGTCGAGGCGGACGTTGTCGGTCGAGTCGGTCATCGTCTCGATCTCACCCGTGCCCCACTGGGGCGCGGGGCAGCCCGGGTAGCACGTGCCGAGGTCGTGCAGCCAGTTGGCGGAGGACGGCGGGCTGCCCGCGGGACCGTCGAACCCGTCGCGGAAGACCTCGGTCCACCCCGTCGACCGCGCCTCGCCGGATGCGGCCCCGGGCGCGCCCACGGCGGGAAGCGCCCCGGAATCCGTGAGCAGCCGTTCCAGCCGGAGGGTCAGGACGACGACCGCCACGTTGGTGAGGTGGGCGTCGTCCCGGTAGAGCAGGATGCGGTCCAGCACGGCGGGGCACGTAGGTCCGTCGCCCGGGCACAGGACCGGATTCACGCTCACGGTGCGTACGCCGGGCAGGGCGCCGGAGGCGACCAGCCGGGCCAGCGGATCGGGCTGCTGGGCGTCCGTACGGCTGAACGCGCAGGCGGCGGGCTCCTCGGGGCTGCCGGAGACGCACGCGGGGACGTCCGTACCCGGCACGGGGGTGTCCTCGATGTAGACGATCGGCGCACCGATCGCCCGCAGGGGCGCGAGCGTCTTCTCCCATCCCTCGGCGAGGAGTCCGGAGTCGGCGGTGTAACGGTTGAGGGAGGAGATCACGATGAGCCGGGGCTTCGGCTGCTGCCGCAGCCGCTCCAGAGCGTCGGCGCGCCAGGTGTCGCACTCCCGGTAGGCGCGGCCGAGCTGGGGACTGTCCACGGCCAGCTGAGGCAGCGGGCAGCCCTGCTTCACCAACTCCTGCAGGGCCCAGCCCCGTTGTGAGGCCATGGCCAGCATCGCCGAGAACCACTGGCCCGCGTGCGAATCGCCGAGCAGCACGATCCGGTCCGCACTGTCCACCGCTCCGAACAGGCAGTCCGGGCTGCGCGTCACGGCCGGGGCCACCTCGCACTCCCCGTCCGGCGGGAAGTCCACCCGCGCCTGCGCGGGAGCCGGCACGATCGGGCCGGCCTCCGGCGGCGCGGTGCCCGTACGGGCGAGCAGGTGCGGGCCGGAGGCCGCGCCCGGGGGCAGTCCGCCCAGGTGGACGGGGGTCGCCGGACCCAGCAGGTTCAGCGTCGTGGTGCCCACCACGAGCGCGATGACCACCGGCAGCACCACGGCCGTGATGCCCACCGACAGCCCGCGGCGCGGGAGTTCGGAGACGGTGCGGCTGCGGCGCAGCGGCTGCTCGACCCAGCGCATGGTCGCGTAGGCGGGCAGGACTGCGGCCAGTGTGAGCGCGGCCTTCACCGGCCAGTCCTGGGCACCGAACCGGGCCTCGGCGAGGACCAGCACCGGCCAGTGCCACAGGTACAGGTTGTAGGAGAGCCGCCCCACCGCCCGGGGACCGCGCCCCGCGAGCGGCCGGCCGATCCCGTGGATCCCCGGCGTGCTGCGCTCGCCCCGGCCGGGTATCGCGGCGAGGATCACCGCTGCCGCGCCCAGAGTCGGAACCAGGGCCGCGTATCCGGGGTAGGGCGTGGCCGCGTCATAGGCGAGGACGCTCCAGACGATCGCCGCGCCCCCGGCCCAGCCGCACAGCAGCCGCAGCGGGCGCGGGCCGCGCATGAGGTGCCAGGGCAACAGGGCCACCAGCGCGCCGACGCCGAACTGCCAGACCCGCGAGGGCGTGGCGAGGTAGGCGAGGGAGGGTGAGTGCTCCGTCCAGCGCAGTGACAGTGCGAACGAAGCGAGTACGACCGGTACGGCCGCCAGGGCCACGGCGGAGCGCACGGCGCGGCCCCGGCGAACGGCCCGGGCCGCGGCGAGCACGATCAGGGCGAGCAGCGGCGCCCAGACGAGGTAGAACTGCTCCTCGACGGCGAGGGACCAGAAGTGCAGGAGCGGGCTCTGCTCGTGCCCGGCGGCGAGGTAGTCGGTCCGCTGCGCGACGAAGCGCCAGTTGGCGGCGGAGAGCGCCGCCACGACCACGTCGTACTCCAGGTCGGCGCGGCGCAGCGGCACGGTCAGCCAGGCTCCGGCCAGGGCCACCGCGCCGAGGACGACGGCGGCGGACGGCAGGAGCCGGCGGGGCCGCCGGGAGAAGAAGTCCAGGAGCCGGATCCGGCCGGTGGTGATCGCCTCGCGGACGAGCAGGCCGGTGATGAGGTAGCCGGAGACGACGAAGAAGACGTCCACGCCGACGAAGCCGCCCGCGAGTCCCGGAACCCCGGCGTGGAAGGCGAGGACCGCGAGGACGGCGACGGCGCGCAGCCCCTCGATGTCGGGCCGGAACGCCGAGCGGTGCGGGCTGGGCCCGGACTCGCCGCCGGAGCGGGCCGGGGCACCGGGAGGGCCGGGCGGCGGGGCGGCGTCCCGCGGAGGTTCGCGCCGCGCATCGGGCGCCGGCGAGGACGGCGAGGGGGATGGTGCGGGGGAGTGCATGGTGGTGGAGCCTTTCAACTCAGCCAGGGAAGCATGGGGTTGACCCACCCGGATGCCACCAGGCCGGTGAGCAGGAGCACCGCCGAGGCGGCGAGGGTCTCGGGCCAGCGGCGCGGCAGCACGCCGGTGCGGGAGCGGTCGGCGAAGGCCCGTACGAGGCTGCGCGTGCGGCCGCCGGCCGGAGCCGGGCCGGCCTCGGCGGAGGCCTCCCGCGCGGAAGGTGTCCCCGGTCGCAGCTCGGTGATCAGGTCGCGGACCAGCGGGCCGTTGATCTGGCACTGGACCAGGAAGTAGAGGAGCAGACCCCAGTTGGGCTCCCAGCCGTTGCGGGCCACGGCCAGTGCCAGACCCGCCCCGGCCGCGCCGTTGGAGAGGACCAGCCAGAGCAGCGAGACGCCCACCACCCGGCGGGCCATCCCGCCGGAACGGGCGGGGCCGCGGGTGCCGGTGGGCACCCAGTCGGCGCTGCGGCCGCGCAGCGTGTGCAGGAAGGCGGTGGCGGCGGCGACGCTCGTCAGAACGTTCGCCCGGATCACCTCCACCCGCCAGCGGGTCCTGCTGATCCGCGGCAGCAGCACGTGCCAGAGCCACAGCGGGGCGAGCAGCGGCAGGACGTGCCAGGGCCGGATGTCGTCCGGGTACCAGAACATCATCACCAGGGGCGGCAGCGGCGCGGCGAAGGTGTTCACTGCGGCGGCCAGGTAGCCGACGATGCCCTCGTAGAAGCAGAGCCGCATCCGCCAGGGCGCGCCCATGCTCCGCAGGACGGGCGAGGTGAGCAGGTGGAGGTTGCCCATCGCCCACCGGTACTGCTGGTTGACGAAGGAGGTGACCTCGTCGGGGGAGGTGCCCTTGGCGACCAGGACCGGCACGTACAGGGTGCGGAACCCCTGCGCGTGCAGGGCGAGGCCGGTGTACAGGTCCTCGCTGTGGTCGAGGCGGGCGAAGCCGCCGGCCAGGTCGATGGCGGCGCGCCGGTAGACGGCGTTGCTGCCGCAGCAGATGGCGGCGTCGCTCGCGTCCCGGGACGGCTGGATCCAGCGGAAGAACCACTCCTGGGCGGAGCCCGCGGCCCGCTGGATCCAGCCCATGGTGCCGTCGGTGTCGAAGCACTGCGGGCTCTGCACGATCCCGACGGCCGGGTCGGCCAGGTAGGGCACGAGATGGCGCAGGAAGTCCGGCCGGGGTGCGAAGTCGGCGTCGAGGATGGCGATGAACTCGGCGCTGCTCAGGGTCAGCGCGTGATTGAGGTTGCCGGCCTTCTTCAGGTGCCCCCGGTCGGGCCGTACGACGTACTCGTACCCGTACGAGGCCGCCAGCGCGGCGACTTCGGGCCGGTCCGCGTCGTCCAGGACCCATGTGGTCAGCGCGCCGGGCCAGTCGACGGCCGAGACCGCTCGGTAGGCGTTGTCCAGGACGGGGAGCGGCTCGCCACAGGTCGGCAAGTAGAGGTCCACGCCCGGCAGTCGGGCAGGCTGCCAGGCGTGGACCAGCACCTCGTGCGAGGGCCGGGTCAGCCTGCGCTGGCGCAGGCTGTTCACCGAGGAGAGCGCGAGGGCGACGAGGTTGAGCCCCAGGACGGCGAGGAAGGCCCACAGGGCCGGAGTGCGCAGCGCGAAGGTGAACATGGTCGCGGCGGTGAAGACGAAGGCGAGGCTGGTGCTGATGAGGACCCAGCGTCGTTGCGGGCCGAAGTACCAGTAGAGCTCTTCGTCGGAAGGAGGTTGCGGAAGATGAGACAAGGTCATAAATCCCTCAACAGCTGTTTTTGCGCCTGTTTCAGGTGGCCACCATAGCGCCAGAGGTATAGACCAATTGTTTCAGCGCGGCCAACACCACCAATCGGCCACGGGATTGGCGCATCTCATGTGGTCCAGACCTGTGTTCTGATCATTCGACCGGCCGCACCGCCTCCGGCCGGGAAGATGCAGGTCACGGGGGAGTGAACAGACACCGAAGACTTGCTCGGCCGGGTCGACCCTGCGGCGGTCTTCGTTTCCGGCCGGACCGGCGCCGCCTCAACCCGCTACGCTCTGGGCGTGCTTGAGGATCCGGGCAAGGGAAGCGCCGCTGATCCGCCCGTGTGGCGGTCGCCGCCGCGGATGATCGGTGGACACGTCACGGGGCCGGTGGTGATCGGCCGGACGGACGAGGTCGTGGTGGTGGCCCGGCAGGTCCTGGCCTATCCGGTAGGGCTCGAGATCGAGGTGGAGGCCCACGCACGCGGTGCGACCCCGCCTCCGGGTGAGGGGATGCCGCCCGATCCCGCCGGCTTCACGGGGCCCGCGCAACCGGCCCTGCGCCTCCGGCTCCCCGACGGCCGGGACGTGGTGCAGGACGAGACGTCCGGCCTGCGGGACGGGCGTGGTCCGTCCATGGTCGTCAGCGGGTCCGAGGACAGCTGGGGCGGCCCGGAGGGCGGCGGGGACGTGCGCCTGACGTTGTGGGTCTGGCCGCTGCCGCCGCCGGGCCCGCTCACGCTGTCGTGCGCCTGGCCCGAACGGGGGCTGCGGGACGCCGCACTGGTCCTGGACGGGGACGCGGTGCGCGCCGCGGCCCTCCGGGCCCGGCCGTTCTGGGCCGAGGAGGAGTGAGGAGCCGCCGGTGACGCACGTACGGCCGGGGGCTCGGGCTCTGGATCCCCCCGTCAGGCTCCCGTGGCCGTCGCCACCGTCTGGGCCGGGTCCTCGTACACCCGGTCGAGGGCCAGCAGCGCGCCGCCGCGGGCCGGAGCGGTGAAGCCGAGGGTGGACAGCAGGAGCCGGCAGCCGCCCGTGTCCGGGGCCATCACGCGTTCGGCCATCAGCCGCTCCACCCGCGGGGCCAGCCGGTCGGCGAAGTAGGTGAAGTACCCGCCGAGCACCACCGCGCGCGGGTTCAGGACGTCCACCAGCAGCGCCAGGCCGAGGCCGAGGGCGTCGGCGACCCGGTCCAGGGCCTCCAGCGTGCGGGCGTCCCCGGCGGCCGCCCGCGCCTGGAGGTCCGTAAGACGCGCCTCCAGATCGAGAGAGGGGTCGTGTACGGGATCCTCGGGGGCGGCGGCGTGCCTCAGCAGGGCGGTGAGCCCGACCATGGTCTCCCAGCAGCCCCGGCGCCCACAGGCGCAGAGCGTGCCGCCCGGGTCGAGCGGCATGTGGCCGATCTCCCCGGCGAACCCGGCGGCTCCGCGGTGGAGGCGGCCGCCGCTGATGATGCCGCCGCCCACGCCCGTCTCGCCGGTGACGTAGATGAGGTCGTGGATGCCGGCCGCGGAGGCCTCCAGGTACTCGGCCACCGCGCCGAGTTTGGCGTCGTTCTCCAGGCGCAGCG
This sequence comes from Streptomyces sp. NPDC059957, assembly GCF_042730015.1. Lineage (NCBI taxonomy): Bacteria > Bacillati > Actinomycetota > Actinomycetes > Kitasatosporales > Streptomycetaceae > Streptomyces > Streptomyces sp. NPDC059957. Next base: position 32,887 of record NZ_JBHWMB010000063.1, read on the forward strand.
GAGGTGCCCCGCGCCCCAGGCGGGTGCGGATCCCGCTGACCGTCTCCACGTCGCGCCAGCCGATGTTCGCGGCGTAGACGACGGTGCCCGCGGCGATGTCGACGACTCCGGGGGCGGCGACGGTGACCCCGGCCGTGGCGATCGCGGCGGCGTCGAGGGTGGCGAGGGCCTCGCGGACCAGCCCGGCGGCGCAGTCCAGGACGGCCTCGGGTCCGGCGCCGCGGACGTCCATGGCGACCCGCCGCTCGAAGACGGTGTCCCCGCCCAGGGTGAGGGCGACGGCGGCCAGGTAGTCGACGTTGATCTCCAGGCCGATCCCGCACAGGGCGCGTCCGTCGATCCGGACGCTCTGGCCGGGGCGGCCCACCGAGCCGTCCCGTTCCGCGTCCCCCTCGCTCACCAGGCCGAGTTCGATGAGCTCGGTGACCAGGCCGGTGACCGTGGGTCTCGGTAGCCCCGCGTCATCGGCGATCCGCGCGCGTGAGCGCGGTCCGGCGTCGCGCAGGAGGCGCAGCACGAGACCGAGGTTGGCGCGGCGGATGGAAGCCCTCCCGGCCGGCCTGGCCGGGCCGTTGATCACGACGGGTCCGATGCCGGCGTCACCCCACCCGGCCCCGTCGTCGCCACGCTGCGTGCTTCGCGGATCAGTCCTCACCGGTGCTCCTCACTGCCGTCCCCGAGAGTCTGCCACCCGGGGGCCCGGGGGCCCGGGTCCCGCTTCCCCGTTCCGGAGCGGATGCGGCACGCGGGGTTGACGGGACCCTCATTAATTCAGATCCTAACCAAACTAATTGCTCGACGGTGAGTTCGGCCGCGAGCCGATGGCGAGGAGGCCGACGGCGTGAGTGCCCGGTACCACCTGCGGTTCCAGATCCATCCGTACGAAGGCGCGGACGCCGTCGCCGCCACGGCGGCCGAACTGGCCAAGACCTGCACCGACGCGGGCGTGGCGGAAGTGGTGCTGCTCCTCGGGGCCGAGGAGCACTTCACCGGCCACCTCGTCGGACCCGCCGAAGACCTCTGGTACGAGACGGCAGCCACCGCGCAGGAGATCCTCCTCGGCGCCGGCGTCGACGTGAGCCTCAACCCCTGGGTGACCACCGGCCACGCCGACCGGGGCCGCACCGGCACCCACGGCTTCGCGCCGATGGTGTCCCCGACCGGGGAAGTCTCCACCGCCCAGGCCTCCTTCGCCTGCCCGCGCTGGCGCGCCTGGCTGACCGGCCACTACGGACGCTTCGCCGAGCTGGGCTTCCGCGTGCTGTGGCTGGAGGACGACTTCCGCTTCCGCAACCACGCCCCGCTCCGCTGGGGCGGCGGCTTCGAACCCCTCATGCTCGACCGGCTGGCCGCCCTGGCCGGACGCCCGGTCCCCCGACCGGAACTGGTCGCCGCACTCACCGCCCCCGGCCCCCCGCACCCGCTCCGGGCCCTTTGGCAGCGGGTGTGGCGGACCGCGCAGCAGGAGGTGGCCGCGCAGGTGGCCGCCGAAGTGCACCGGCGCTCGGGCGGCCGCTCCCGTACCGGCCTGATGAGCTCGGGCCTGGACGCCGCCTCCGTGGAGGGCCGGGACTGGGGCGCGCTCTTCGGGGCCCTGGCCCCCGGGGGCCGCGCCGCGCACCGCCCGCACTTCGCCCCGTACACGGACGCCCCCGGACACGAACTCGCCCGGCAGCTGTGGATGCCGGAACTCCAGCGCTCCCTGCGGCCGGAGTTCGTGGACAGCGAGCCGGAGATCGAGAACTGGCCGCACAGCGCCTGGTCCAAATCCGATGTCCAGACCTGGTCGGAGATGGTCGCCGCCCAGCTCTCCGGCGCGGACGCCCTCCTGCTCAACCTGTACCCCCTGCACGGCGCGAGCCCCGGCCGCCACCCCCGGATCGCCGAACTGCTGCGCCGCGCCCGGCCCGCGCTGGACCTCGTCCACCGGCAGCACCCGCGCGCACAGCGCACCCTCGGCGTCGGCCTGCCCTTCGCCCAGGACGCCGCCGCCCACGTACGGGCGCACGGCGCCGACCTGGCCGAGCTGGCCGTGGACCCGGGCCCGGCAGCCGGGTTCCTGCTGCGCTACGGAGTACCCGTGACGGCCGAACCCGCCCCGGTGCAGGCCCTGTTCGGCCCATCGGCCTGGGCCTTCGACGATCAGGCGGTACGGGCTCTGCTGGCCGGAGGGCTGCTGCTCGACGGGACCGCCGCGACGATCCTGCACCGGCGAGGCTTCGGACCCCTCATCGGGCTGGCCGCGGCCGAAACGGTGGACCGGGAGGCACCGGCCGCCGCCGGGGGACCGGGCCCGTACGCCACCGAGCAGCTGTGCGCCGCAGCGGGCGAGGACCTCGCGGGCCTCCTCCTCAGCGTCAACACCCAACCCGCCCTGGCCCGGTTCCGGGAGGCACCCGGGGCGCAGCGGTGGAGCGAGGTCCGCACCCCGGACGGCCGCGCCTGGGGGGCGGGCCGCACCGTCTTCACCAACGCCCTCGGCGGACGCGTGGCCGTACTCGCCGCGACCGAGCCCCACACGCTGCCGGCCGACGACCACGCGCAGCGGCTGCTGCACCGCACGGTCCGCTTCCTGGAGGGGGAGGCCGCCCGCCTGCCCCTGGTCAGGGGCGGCCCGTACCTGATCCCGCACCTCTCGTACGCGGACGGCGTCACCACCCTGACCGTGGTCAACGGCTGCCAGGATCCCGCCCGGCCCGTGGTGGACCTGCCCGCCCTCAGGGACACGGCCACCGTCGCGGCCACGGTCCTGTCCCCGCTCGCCGAACCCAGCCCCGCGGACACCGAACGGCACGGACACACCGTCCGGCCGGCCCCCGAACTGCCCCACCGCGGCTGGTCAGTCCTGCGCTGGTGACCCCGCGGGGCACGCGTAGCGCGATTCGCCCCTTCCCGCCCGGAGCCGGCACCGCCCTCACCCGGACCGGGGTCCGCCCTGCCCCGGACTCCGCCCTCTCCCGTACAGCGCATCCGCAAAGACCCGCAAGGACCGCTAGGACCGCAAGGACACGCAAGGAACCCGTACCGGACCCACCACCAGGGAGTCCCGTGAGACCGCTCCGCCTCATGTCCCTCCTCTGCGCCGCCGTCCTGGGCCTCGGCACCACGCTGGTGGCCGGTACGGCGCCGGCCGCAGCCGCCGCGACCGTCACCATCTCCTCACCCGCCCTCGCCGTGCAGGTCGACACCGCCTTCCCCCGGGTCGTCCAGTACACCGACCAGGCCACCGGCGCCGTCCTCCACGGCAACGAGGACCCCCTCACCCAGGTGACCCTCAACGGCTCCGCGCAGACCCCCGCCGTGACCAGCAGCGTCTCCACCGACCACGTCGACTACACGATGGCCTTCACCAACGGAGACACCGTCAAGGCCACCCTGTCCGTCAGCGGCAGCAGCCTCACCTTCGCCGTCACCTCGATCGCCGACAGCGCCGTACCCGTCACCTCGCTGTCGATCCCGCAGCACAACCTGGTCTCGGTGCGCAGCACCCAGCCCGGAGCCGCCGTCGAGACCACCCGCATGAACACCAACACCACCGGCACCGGGGACACCTTCACCACGCTCACCTCCGGCACGACGGCGGACGGCGCCCCGCAGGGGGCCATGTACGCGATCCTCAACACCGGTTCGCTCGCCGCGTCGATCGCCACGAACTCCTCCTACGACAACCCGTCCGGCGGGACGTGCACTCCACCACCACGAGCGAGGGGGGGGACGGACGAGCTGACCGGGCTGAACGGCAGCGGCCGCCACCTCCGGGTGACCGGCACCCAGCGGGCCACCGGCTACGGCTACTCGCTGTGGGAGCTCGAGGCCTACTCCTGACGGCGCGCGGAAGCGGCCCCCACCCCTCCTCGGAGGGGTGGGGGCCGCTGTGCCGTCCGGGGTCAGAAGCGGCTGGAGACGGTGGCTCCGGCGAAGAGCTTGGCGGCGTGGAGGCCGATGTAGACGTAGCCGGCCGGGGGGTTGTCGATGGTGAGGGTCTCGGCGTTGCCGGCCTTGACGGAGCGGGCGGTGTAATTGGTCGTGGTGGCCCAGGTGGTCGGGCTGTAGTAGAGGTTGGCGTTGCCGGTGCCGCCCGAGACGGAGATCTTGAGCGAGGTCGTGCCCGCCGGGACGTTCAGGTAGAAGTAGCGGTAGTCGCCCACGGTGGCCGAGACGCCGGAGCGCAGGCAGTTGTCCCCCAGCACCCGGATGTCCGGGTCGGAGCACTCGGCGGGTCCGGCGGTGCCCACGGTGACGGCCTTGGTGGTGGTGGCGGTGGCGCCCTTGTTGTCGGTGACCGTGAGGGTCACGGTGTAGGTGCCGGCCGCGGCGTAGGTCTTGGACGGGTTGGCGGCGGTGGAACCGGCGCCGCCGTCACCGAAGTTCCAGGAGCGGGAGGCGATGGTGCCGTCCGCGTCGGTGGAGGTGTCGGTGAAGCCGACCGCGAGGCCGTTCACCGAGGTGGAGAACCCGGCCACCGGGGCCTGGTTGGCCGGCGGGTTCGTGCCGCCGCCGCAGTCTCCCGCGGCGCACTTGGCCAGCCATGCCGCGAAGTCCGCGTCGTAGCGCGTGCCGATGGTGGAGGTGAGCAGGGTGCGGGCGGCCGCCCAGTTGCCGGTGCGGTAGTGGCCGAGCAGCGTGGCCACGTCCTGCGGGTGCGACTGGAGCAGGTAGCGGACCGCCAGGTAGCCCCACTGGTAGACGCGGGTGGAGTCGGAGTTGTCGTAGGTGGTGTCGAACAGCGTGCTGAGCTTGTAGGTGTTCTTGCCCGCCTCGGTGACGGCGCGGTCGTAGGTGATGCCCCGGTAGGAGTACGAGATGTACTCGGCGAAGCCCTCGACCCACATCACGGTGGGGGTGGTCATGCCGGCGTCGAAGTCGCCGAACATGTTGAACCGGCCGTCGAGGTAGTGGGTGTACTCGTGGTTGAGGTTCCAGATCTGGAACTCCGGCCGGACCCACTCCGCCTCGTAGGCGATGAAGCGCGGCTGGTTCCCGGTGACCGCCGGGTCGCCCTCCAGGTACATGCCGCCGTTGTCGGTGCTGATCCCGAAGATGACACCGGCGTAGGTCTGGTAGTCGGCGCTGGAGTCGAAGGCCACCACCTCCAGGGCGGTGTTCTTGTCGTTCGTGACCGGGCCGCCGTCCTTGGCCACGTTGTGGAAGAAGGCGTCCTGGTTGGCGAGGCTGGTGCAACTGGCGCCCAGCTCGGCGGTGTTCATCTGCTGCGCGACGATGCGCAGGCTTGGGCCGCAGGTGTGGTTGACCGTCAGGACGGCGGCGCGCACCCGGGCGGACAGGTCACAGGTCCCGTAGGAGGAGCAGTTGGCCGCGTCGTACTCGGAGGTCATCTCGGCGAGCGGCACCCACAGCGAGGCGGTCCGGCCGGTGATGGAGGTGCGGTCCAGCAGCTGCTTGACGAGCGGCCGTACGGTCGCCTGGAGCGCCGAGTGCTGGAGGAAGCGGCCCAGTTCCCGGCCGGCGTTGGCCGTCAGGTAGCTCCGGTCCGTGCCCAGCAGGGCGTCGTGGGTGACGGCGAAGTCGCGCAGCACCGTCAGGATGCTCGGGTCGGCCTGGACGGCGGGCAGGAACTCGGCGGTCTGGTGACCGCGGAACAGCACCGTGTAGGCGTTGTTGACCGCGGCGACCATCGACGAGGAGCTGTTGTACGAGGAGTTGTAGCCGGTCAGCAGCCGCTTGGCAACGCCGAGGTAGCGCGCGTTCTCCTGGGCGCTGTCGATCAGGATGACGCTCTCGCCCAGGGTCGGGCCGTTGGCATCGGTCACGTCGGCCGCGCGCGGAGAGGCGAAGAAGGTGTCCAGCGCGCCCCGGATCGAGCTCTTCAGGGCCGGGCCGTAGGACCCGACGGTGGACTCGTTGTACCACTGCACGTAGTAACCGGCGCGCAGGAAGAGCACGAGCTGACCGGTCTTGGTGCTGTTGTCGCCGGGGTAGGTGGCGGCGGAGGCGCGCAGGGCGTCGGCCACCGAGACCATCTGGGCCTCGCGGAACGCGGCCTGCGCGTCGTTGCCCTTGAGCAGGAACAGCGAGTTCACGCAGTCCATCTCGGAGGCCTTGATCTGGCTGACCAGCGCGGCCCCGGTCTTCGAGGTGAAGTCCGCGACGTTGCAGGCCGCGGCGAGGGCCTCGGCCGCGGCGGCGGCGCCGGGCGCCAACTTTGCCTTGGAAGCCTGCTGTTCGGTGCGCGCGGCCTCCTTGGTGGCACGCAGCGGGGCGCGCTCGGAGAGGTCCGCGTCCGGGCGCGCGGCGTGCTCGGCCCGGAGCGCGGCCGCTGCGGCGGCCGGCGTCGAGGGCTGCGGGGCGACGCCGGACTTCCAGGCCGGAGCGGGCGTGGCGGGCTTCGCCTCGCGCGCGAAGGCCTGGCCGACGGGGGCGAGCATCGTCAGGCCGAGGGAGCAGGCCAGGGCGGCTATGAGGGGCCGGGCGCGGCCCTTGGTGGTGGGGGAACTTCGCATGGGGGGTGGGCCTCCGAGCCGGTCTGCGGCCGCGCGGGCAACGCGGCGGATGGGGAGTGCGGACCGTGACGTCGACGCGAGTTGGTGGGGATTTCAACTCTGTCGTGTACACGGCTATGCAGTGTGCGATGTAACATGGCACACATCACATGGCTCTGGAAGTCCCCGCGGGGCAGTTCTCGGTATCTGAATAACCGTCAGATGTGAAGTCGGCGGAAAGCCCGTCCGGTTCGACCGAAGTCGTCCTGGTTCGCCGTCAGGGGGAGCAGGTGGATTCCGCCGTCCGGCTCCGGCCGGCCTCGAGCAGGCGGACCCGCACGTCCCGCAGCCGGGTTCCCGTCCGGTGTCCCCGCCACCGCACGCCGGGGGTCACGGCGCGCGGTGCCCGGGCGCCGTTGGCCACCGCATGCGGCGCGCGCGGGGCGTGCCCATACTGGGACCGTGAGGCGTACTCGTACGGTCTTGCTGTGCATCGCCGGTCTGATGGGCTCCGCCCTTCCGGCGGCGACCGCCGTCGGCGTCGAGACGGCCGCCGCGGCGCCGGCTCCCGGGGCGTGCGTGAACTCTCCCGGCACCGCCGAGGGCGACGCCCTCAAGGTCCTCACCATCGCGCAGCAGGCCCAGAAGGAGTTCGGTCTGAACTCGGTGGTCCTGCGGGTGTCCTCCGACGGCCGCGAGGTGCTCACCAAGGCCCTCGGGGAATCGATGACGGGAGTCCCGGCCGAGCCGGCCATGAAATTCCGTACGGGGTCCGTGGCCATCGTCTACATGGGCGCCGTACTGCTCCAACTCGTCGACGAGGGCAAGGCCTCACTCGACGACCCCGTGTCCCGCTGGCTCCCGGACGTGCCGCACGGCTCCGAGATCACCCTGCGCATGCTGGGCAGTTCCACGTCCGGCCTGCACGACTACGTCACCGCCCCCGCGTTCCTCGCCGAGTTGGAGGCCAAGCCGTTCCGCGCGTGGACGGCGGCCGAGGTCATCGGCATCGCGACGGACAAGCCGCTGCTCTACGAGCCGGGCACCAACTGGAGCTACTCGCACGCCAACTTCAACCTGCTCGGCGAGGCGCTGGAGAAGATCAGCGGCCTCCCGCTGGACCGGCTGCTGAAGGAGCGCGTGTACGGACCGCTCGGGCTGAGCGGGACCAGCAACCAGTCCACTCCACAGATCCCGGAGCCGGTCCTGCACGCCTTCACCTCCGAGCGCGGCACCTACGAGGAATCCACCTTCTGGAACCCCTCCTGGACCACCACGCCCGGTGCGGTCCTCGTCCAGAACATCTGTGACCTGGACCGTTCCGCGCGCGCCGTCGGGACCGGGGAGCTGTTGTCCGCGAAGTCCTTCAAGACCCAGCTCGACCCGGGCACCATCGGCCTCGGCCACCCGACGGCCTCCTGCCCGGACACCGTCTGCCTCCTGACCAATACGGAGGCCCACCACTTCGGCCTGGGTGTGATCGTCGTCAACGGCTGGATCCTGACGAACCCGTCCTTCTCCGGCTACGCTGCCATCCAGGCCTACTTGCCGGCTGAGAAGCTCGCCATCTCCGTCACCGTGACCCAGGGACCCAAGAGCCCCGAGGGCAATTCGGCCCAGACCATAGCCGAGCGCATCTCCGCCGCCCTCGCCCCCGGTCACGTGCTCAAGATGCGCTGATCCGGGGAGGGTTCCTCCGTAGGATCCCGCCATGATCACCTCCACGCCAGAGCCGCTCATACGGGTCCTCCACGACGAGTCCCGCCCGGACCTGCGGGAGCCGGCCCGTCCGCGGCCGATCCGCATGTACGTGTGGGAGCCGAGCGGTACGGAGTCGGACGCAACCGCCCCGCTCGTCGTCGTCTCGCACGGCACCGGAGGCTCGGGCAGCGAAATGGACTGGCTGGTACGCCCGTTGCGCGAGGCGGGGTTCCGGGTGCTGGCCCTCGACCACCACGGCAACAACTTCGTCGACGGCTACGAACCGGAGGGCTTCCTCCACCCCTGGGAACGGCCCAAGGACATCTCCTTCGCCCTCGACGCGCTCGCCCTGGAAGGGCCCCTCGGCCCGGTCGGCGTGGCGGGCTTCTCCGTCGGCGGCTACACGGCCGCGGCGCTGGCCGGAGCCCGTGTCGATCCGGGGATCCTGTGGGCCGTGTTCTCGGGTGAGGTGCCGTTGCCGGAGATCCCCGAGTTCCCCGGTGTGCTGGAGGCCCTGCGCGCCAAGTACCCGCAGGACGAGGCCGCGCGGCGCGCGCTGGACGGAGCCGGCGGCGACGTCTCCGATCCCCGGGTGCGGGCGGTCTTCCAGGTGGCTCCGGGAGTCGGCTCCCTGGTGACCCGGGAGAGCCTGGAAGCCGTACGGGTACCGTTCGCCATCCGCTGGGCCGGCGCGGACACGATCGCCCCGTACGAAGCCGACACGCGGCCCTACCTGGAGTACGTCCCGGCCGCGAGCGGCCGCTCGATCGGCCCGGCCGTCCGGCACGACGACTTCTTCGCCCCGGAACCCGCCGACCCGACCGCCCGGGTACGGGCCGGCGAGGACGCGGCGGCCTTCTTCCTGGAGCAGCTGGCCTGACCCGCTCGCCGGCCTGACCCGCCCGCGGACGGCGCCGGATCACAGGCTCGCGAGCAGGTCCTCCAGTGGCGCCGGTACGCGATCGGCTTCGAGGGCCTCGACGAGGACGCGGCCGTAGCGGATCTTGCGCCCCTTCTTCGTCCCCAGGAAGCGCCGCACCTGCTGCTGCGCCGTGCGGCCCTGCTGCGCGGGCTGGCGCTGGAAGGTCCGCAGGGCGCGGTGGTCCCCCTCCTCGCGGACGAGCTCCTCCACCCTGGGCACGCCCAGCGCGCGGATGAGCTCGTCCTCCAGGTCCGCCGCGCATACGAAGAACCCCTGCGGCTCGGCGCCGGCCCGCTCCCAGCCGCGCACGTAGAAGTCGCGCTCCCTCTCGTCGCACAGTCCCGTCAGGCGCAGGCCCAGACCCTGCGGTCCGAGGAACCCGGCGAACCGCGCGACGCTCATCGCACCGCCCATGGGCAGGACACAGACCCCCTCGGCGGCCAGGTTCCGGCCCCGCATCGCGGCCAGGGCATCGACGGCTTCGGCGTCGCTCGCCCCTTCGAGCAGCAGGACGGTCCGTACGGGCAGCCGCGCGGCCAGCTCGCGCGCCGCGTCCGCCGCCTCCCCTGCGTCCCCCACGCCACCGAGGCCGCCGGCGTCACCGGCCGCCCACGCGGTCACCGCATCCCCGAACGCCGCCATGTCTTCCATGCGGCGAGTCTGATCCACTTCCCGCCGGGACGGTACGGAATTTCCCGCCGGGAAGTTCGCCCGCCGCCGGGACCGGCCGCCCGGACCGTCCGCCCCGACCTCCCGGACTGTCCGCCCGGACCGGCAGCCCCGCCCCCCGGACCATCCGTCCCCGTGCGGCTCCGCCCGTCCGCGCGGACCCGGACGATCGAACCTAGGATGGACGGGAACCGGGTGCGGGCGGCTCGCCGCGACGCCGCCAGTCCAGGCGCGCTCGGGGCGGGAGAACCATGACAGAGGTCGCCGACACGGCACGGACCGTGATCCTGACCGTGGACGACGACCCGGGAGTGTCCCGGGCCATCGCCCGCGACCTGCGACGACGCTACGGCTCCGGGTACCGGATCGTGCGCGCCGAATCCGGCGAGTCCGCGCTGGAGGCGCTGCGCGAGCTGAAGCTCCGCGGCGACCTGGTGGCGGTGATCCTCGCCGACTACCGCATGCCGCAGATGAACGGCATCGAGTTCCTCGAAGAGGCCATCACCGTGTACCCGGGCGCGCGCCGCGTCCTGCTGACCGCCTACGCCGACACCAACGCGGCGATCGACGCGATCAACGTCGTCGACCTCGACCACTACCTCCTCAAACCGTGGGACCCGCCCGAGGAGAAGCTCTACCCGGTCGTGGACGACCTCCTCGCCGCCTGGCGCACCGGCGACCACCGGCCCGTGCCCGCCACCAAGGTGGTCGGACACCGCTGGTCGGCCCCCTCGTCGAGCGTGCGGGAGTTCCTGGCCCGCAACCAGGTGCCCTACCGCTGGTACTCCTGCGAGGAGCCGGAAGGACAACGGCTGCTGCGGGCGGCCGGGGCCGATGGACAGCGGCTGCCCGTGGTGATCACCCCCGGGGGCACCGTACTGATCGAGCCGGCCGCAGCCGACCTCGCCGCCCACGTGGGGCTGGCGACCATGCCGACCGCCGACTTCTACGACCTCGTCGTGATCGGCGGAGGCCCGGCCGGGCTCGGCTCCGCGCTGTACGGGGCCTCCGAGGGGCTGCGCACCGTACTGGTCGAGCGGTCCGCGACCGGCGGACAGGCCGGACAGAGCTCCCGCATCGAGAACTACCTCGGCTTCCCGGACGGAGTGTCGGGCGCGCAGCTCACCGAACGGGCCCGCCGCCAGGCCGGAAGGTTCGGCGCCGAGATCCTCACCGCACGCGAGGTCACCGCACTGGAGGTCAACGGCGCGGCCCGCGTGGTCCGCTTCTCCGACGGCTCGGCGATCGGCGCCCGGAGCATCATCCTGGCGACCGGCGTCACCTACCGCCAGCTCGGCGCACCGGGCTGCGACGGCCTCACCGGCCGCGGGGTGTACTACGGCTCCTCGCTCACCGAGGCCGCCTCCTGCCTGGAACAGGACGTGTACGTCGTCGGCGGCGCCAACTCCGCCGGACAAGCGGCCATGTACCTGGCCCGCGGCGCGAAATCGGTCACGGTGCTGGTGCGCGGGCAGTCCCTGGCCGCGTCCATGTCGTACTACCTGATCCAGCAGATCGAGGAGATGCCCAACATCACGGTGCGCACCCGCACCACCGTCGAATCGGCGAACGGCGACGGCCACCTGGAGCAGCTCACGCTGCGCGACGTGGACACCGGAGCGACCGAACTCGTCGACACCCAGTGGATGTTCGTCTTCATCGGCGCGGCCCCGCTCACCGACTGGCTGGACGGTACGGTGCTGCGCGACGACCACGGCTTCATCCTCGCCGGGCCGGACCTCACCCCGGACGGACGGCCGCCCGCCGAATGGGAACTGGACCGGCCGCCCTACCACCTGGAGACCAGCGTGCCCGGGGTGTTCGTGGCGGGCGACGCGCGCGCCCGGTCGGCGAAACGGGTCGCGTCAGCCGTCGGAGAGGGAGCCATGGCCGTGATGCTCGTCCACCGGTACCTGGAGGAGTCGTGAGCGGGCAGGCGATGCCCTGCTCCCCGCAGGAGATCGGCTCGCTCTTCCTCTTCGAGAAGCTCACCCCGGAGCAGCTCGGGCGGCTGTGCGCCGAGGGCCGCGTGGAACGCTTCGACACCGGCCCCGTGTACACCGAGGGCGACCCCGCCACCTGCTTCTACGTGATGATCGAGGGGACCGTCGTGCTGTCCCGCCGGGTCGGCGGCGACGAGGTGGAGGTCGGTCGGACCTCCCAGCGCGGGGTGTACGCGGGGGCCATGCAGGCCTACCTGGGCGACCAGGTCCCGCAGACGTACAACAACTCGATGCGGGCGACCGAACCGACGCGGTTCTTCGTCCTGCCCGCGCAGTCGTTCTCGGACATCATGCGGGAATGGTTCCCGATGGCCGCGCACCTCCTGGAAGGGCTCTTCTTCGGCGCCAGGAGCACCCAGCAGGTCATCGGCCAGCGCGAACGACTCCTCGCCCTGGGCTCCTTGTCCGCGGGCCTCACCCACGAGCTCAACAATCCGGCCGCGGCCGCCGTCCGCGCCACGGCCACCCTGCGCGAACGCGTGGGCAAGATGCGGCACAAGCTGGCCCACATCTCCCAGGGGAACTATCCGCGCGAAGCGATCGCCGAGCTCATCGAGATCCAGGAACGGACCGTCGAACGCGTCGCCAAGGCGCAGGTGTTGAGCCCGCTCGAAGCCTCCGACCGGGAGGACGAGATCGCCGACTGGCTGGAGGACCACGGATTCCCCGAGGGCTGGCGGATCGCACCGGTCTTCGTCCAGGCCGGCCTGGATACCGACTGGCTGGAGCAGGTCGCGGCGCGCGTGGCCGAGGACCTCCTGCCGGGGGCTCTCGGCTGGCTCAACTACACGGTCGAGACAGAGCTGTTGATGGACGAGATCGACGACTCCACCACCCGCATCTCCCATCTCGTGGACGCCGCCAAGCAGTACTCGCAGCTCGACCGCGCCCCGCACCGGGTCGTCGACGTCCACGAACTCCTCGACAGCACCCTGCTGATGCTCTCCGGCAAGATCGGCCCCCGGATCCGGGTGGTCAAGGAGTACGACCGCACCGTGCCGGACGTGCCGGCCTACCCCGCCGAACTCAACCAGGTGTGGACCAACCTCATCGACAACGCCGTCTTCGCCATCGGGAGCACCGACCGCGAGGGCACGCTGACGGTCCGCACGGCGCGGGCGGGCGACCGGCTGCTCGTGGAGTTCCGCGACACCGGGCCCGGCATCCCGTCCGAGATTCGCAGCCGCATCTTCGACCCCTTCTTCACCACCAAACCCGTCGGCGAGGGCACCGGTCTCGGCCTGGATATCTCCTGGCGGATCGTCGTCAACAAGCACCACGGCAGCCTCCAGGTCGAGTCGGCCCCGGGGGACACCCGTTTCCAGGTGCTGCTGCCGCTGACCGCCGCGGAACCCGATCCCGACACCGACACCGCTATCGACCCCGAGACCTCCGAGGAGCCCGTATGACCGCCATCGACGGAGTCGACCCGAGCGTCCCGCCCTCCGGCAGCGGCTGCGCCGATTGCGATGCGGTCGGCGGCTGGTGGTTCCACCTGCGGCGCTGCGCCCAGTGCGGCCACATCGGCTGCTGCGACTCCTCGCCCGCCCAGCACGCCACCGGGCACTGGAAATCCACCGGGCACCCAGTGGTACAGAGCTACGAACCGGGCGAGGACTGGTTCTGGGACTTCGCGGCCGGCGAGCTGTACGAGACCGGCCCCGAGCTGACCCCACCGTCCGGCCACCCGTCCGACCAACCGGCCCCGGGCCCGTCCGGCCGGGTGCCCGAGGACTGGACCCGCCGGCTCCACCGCTGATCCCGGCGGGTCGGGTCGGGGCGGGTCGGAGCGGATCAGAACGGCTTCGTCGGCAGGTACTTGCCGTCCAGCGTGATGACCGCACGCTCGCCGCCATCGGGGTCGGCGACCTTCTTCACGTCGAGCTTGAAGTTGATCGCGGAGACGATGCCGTCGCCGAGCTGCTCGTGGACCAGGGCCTTGAGCGTGGTGCCGTAGACCTGGAGCATCTCGTAGAAGCGGTAGATCGTCGGGTCGGTGGGGACACCGCCGGGGACCGAGCCGCGGGTCGGGATGGTCTGCAGCAGCCGCGCGTCGTCGGCGTCCAGGCCCAGGAGGGCGGCCACGGCCTCGGCCGAGGCCCGGGGGAGCGGGTGCTGGCCGAGGACGGCCGCGGTGACGAAGGCGACCGACAGGCCCGCGGCGTCCGCGATCCGCTGCCAGGTCAGGTCCTCGCGGATCTTGGCGTCCACGGCCTTGACGGCCAGGGCCTGACGGGCGGTGTTGTCGAGCTGGGCGTGCACCATGAGAGGGCGTCCTTTCGGTGCGCCGCTCACCGGGTGTGGGGGAGAGCGGCGGATGGTGTGGGAGGTGGGGGAATCCGGGTCGGGGACCCGAGGGGTGCCGGCGGTCAGGCAGCGGGGGAGACCGGGCGGCGGGAGTCGAGCTCCTCGACGCCGCCGGCACGGATGTCGTAGACCCAGCCGCGCAGGGTCACCGACCCCGCGGCCAGGGCGCGGGCCACCGAGGGGTGGGTGGCCAGGTTCGCCAGCCGCGCGCGCACGTTCTCCCGTACCAGGGCATCGACCTCGCGCCCGTCCTCCGCGGCGCCGGTACGGGCGAGCGAGGCGTCCGCGTGGCGCAGCCAGCCGGCGACCGCCGGGGCGGCGCTGAGGTCGTGCCGCTCGGCCAGGGCCGTCATCGCGCCACAGGCGGAGTGCCCGCACACCACGATGTCGCTGACGCCCAGGACCGCGACGGCGTACTCGATGCTGGCCGCCACCCCGTCCGTGCCGGGGGTATGGGCGGGCACGAGGTTGCCGGCGGTACGGATGACGAACAGCTCGCCCGGCTCGCTCTGGGTGATCAGCTCCGGCACCACCCGCGCATCGGAGCAGCTGATGAACAGGGTGCGCGGCCGGTGGGTCGTCGCCAGCAGGGCGAAGAGCTCCGCCTTGGCCGGGTAGACCTCCCGCCGGAACTGCGCGACGCCCTCGATGAGGTCGTGCATGGTCACTCCCTTCGGTGACTGCCGACCCGTCGGGCCGACGAGATCCACCATGCACGACCTGCACCTATAGCGTCCAAGACGCTCTGTCCATGCCTCCTATAGACGGCATCTATAATCCGTTCCATGGCCCTGGAACTCCGTCACCTGCGCTACCTGCTCGCCGTCGCCGAACACGCCAACTTCACCCGCGCCGCCGAGGAGCTGCGGATCTCCCAGCCGACCCTGTCCCAGCAGATCAAGCAGCTCGAAGGCACCGTCGGGGTCCAGCTCCTGGACCGCACCGGCCGCGGCGGCGTCCGCCTCACCGACGCCGGTGAAACCTACGTCCACCACGCCCGCCGGGCCCTGCGCGACCTCGCCGCCGCCGAACGTGCCGTCCACGACGTCGCCGACCTCTCGCGCGGCCACCTCAGGCTGGCCGTGACGCCGACGTTCACCGCCTACCTCGTCGGGCCGCTCGCCGCGGAGCTCCACGCCCGCCACCCCGGCATCACCCTCGACGTCAGGGACATGGCCCAGGACCGGATCGAAGCCGGCCTGCTCGCCGACGAACTCGACCTGGGGATCGCCTTCGACGGGCCGCACCTGCCCGGCATCACCGCGACCCCGCTGTACGCCGAGACCCTCAGCCTCGTTACCGCCGCCCGCCCCGCCACCGACGGTCCGCAACCACCCCTGGCCGTAGGGGATCTGGTGGATCGTCAACTAGTACTGCTCAGCGGCGATTTCGCCACCCGAGGCCATATCGACGCCTACCTGGCCGGTCACCGGGTACGGCCGCGCATCGCGGTGGAGACCAATTCGGTCCAGACCCTCACCGAAATCGTCCGGTGCACCGACCTTGCGACCGTCCTGCCCGACGCGGTCACGGAGGACCACCCCCACCTGGCGCAGATCCCCCTCGAACCGGCCCTGCCCACCCGCACGGTCGCCCTCCTCGGACGCGAGAACTCCTACCGGAGCGCCGCAGCGGGCGCGTTCACCCGGATCGCCCACCACCACGTCCGAGCCCGCGGCTACGCCCCGGCCTGAACATCCCCGCCGCGCCCGCCGCGCCCGGCGCGGCGCAGGGCGGCGGGTGTGGTGCCGTACCAGCGCTTGACGGCCCGGCGCAGGGCGCGGGCGTCGGCGTATCCGCTCCGGGCGGCGATCGAGTCGACACAGAGATCGGTGTCGTGGAGCAGCCGGGTGATGTGGTCCCGGCACACGGTCTCGACCTCCTCGCTCCACGTCGTGCCGTGTTCCTCGAGGCGGCGCTGGAGGGTCCGCGCGCTGATGGTCATGTGCTGCGCCACCAAGGTCAGTGTCGGAGCACCGCCGCCGTGGTCGGAGGTCAGGGCGGTACGGAACAGATCCAGCCAGTCGTGCAGCGGGATCGTGCGGGCGAGGGTCTGCTCGGCGTGCCGGCGGAGCACGGTCGAGAGCCCGGGCTGGGCGTGCGGCGTCGGGGCGCTCAGGTCGGCGGCCAGGAAGGTGATCGAGCCGGCCGGGGCCTCGAACTCGATGTTCCGGGTGCCGTAGAGCTCGATCAGGACGTCGTGCCGCGGCGGTGCCTTGGCGGTGAGGGAGACCCGAAGGGGAACGAGGCACCGCCCGGCGGCCTCGCCGAGCCGGCGCCGGTACAGGCCGAGGGCGTAGCCGCGGATGCCGCAGGCCGCCTCGTGGGCTATGTCGGCCCGGTTGACGTGGCTGATGGTGACGCGGTCGCCGTCCTCGGTGATCCGCATGCCGTCGGTCAGCGGGTCGGCCACGGCGGCGAAGCAGGCCCGTGTTGTTGGCGCGGGAGTCGGGCATAGGCACCCTCGGGGTCTGGGACTACCTGATCATCATCGAGGGGGTTGGGCGCCCACGGTCCCCAACACGGCGCGCAGGGTCCCCCCATGACGCCTCCGGTCCCCTTGCCGACGCGTGCTGCCATGGGTGAGGCGAACTGCCCGTCCATAGAGTGGCGTTCGTTCCCGCACGGCACGGACTGCACGTATGCACGGACGGCACGGGCGGCGCAGGCGGCGCGGACGGGCGGCGCGGACGGGCGGCGCGGACGGGCGGTACGGACGCAGCAGAGCCCCTCCACGGGGGTGGGGGGCTCGCTGCCCGGCCGCACGGGGCCGCGTCCCGGCCGCCGCGCCGAGGGTGCGGCAACGGAACCGAACGCTGGGGGTGACCCGGGCCCGGCACGTACCGCTGGCGGCCCTCCTGACGCGGGAGTTCAGCGGCCCGGCCATGCCCCGGCCGGACGCACGCCGTGGACCCGCAGGCCCTGGCGTCCGTGCCGACCGCCTTCTTCTACGGCCCGGCCTGGACGCGTAGCCGGCCGGGGAGGGCCGCGCTCAGCAGCGGCGGCGGTCCTGGGTGACGGCGCCCTGGGCGGTGGCCACCGTGCGGTCGTAGCAGCCGCCCGGTACCCCGGTCCCGTACTGCCGGTAGCGGGCGGAGGTGGTGGCGATCGCGTGCCGCTGGTCGCGCGGGACGTTCGCGGTGTAGGTCGCGTCGCCCGTGTACCGGTCGTCGAGCCGGGACCAGCCGGTCTCCCGTCCGCCGCGCAGGACCACGGTGTCCGCGCGGTCGCCGAGCGAGATGACGGTGCGGAGCCGGTCGCCCGCCCCGAGGGTGGTCTCGCCGTCCATGGTGTACGTCCGGCCGGTCCGCGTGGTGACGGCCCCGCGCGTCACGCTCTCCTCGTCGGTCCAGGTCGCGGCGAGCGCGTCCCGGTCCTCTCCCTCGGTCCAGCGGTGGACGGAGCTGTGGCGCACCGTGCGGCTGACGGTGGTCGTGACCCGGCCGTGGGAGGTGTCCAGGTACCCGGCCACGGTCAGCCGGTGCCCGCCCTGGGTGTCCACCCGGTGCTCGGCGCCCGGCGCCGCGGGCGTCCAGCGCGAGGAGTTGGCCGGATCGCTCTGTTCCTCGCGGGTCACGGCCCCGCCGACGACTTCGCGGCCCGCGTCCTGCCAGAGCAGCAGGTTGGTGGGGGTGCTCCAGCCGCTCTGCCCGGCCGGAACTCCGGCGACGGAGACCTCGATGCGGTGCGGACGGCCGTCGTTGAGGAGGGCGGCGTACGGGGTGAGGTCGTAGCGGACCGGCTGCACGTCGAAGGCGCGCGGGCCCGGGGTGACGTACCAGAGGAACGGATTGGACCAACCGCCGGTCCAGACGGTGGGGAAGGGCGCGGCGATGCCGGCGAGCCTGCCGTCGACGGAGATCCGGACCTCTCGGTGGGGACCGCCGGCGGCCTTGCAGGAGTACGGGGCCTGGTCCGGGGTGGTCAGGTACCAGTACTCCTCGCAGCCGCCGCCGGAGCCCGTGGCGTAGACCTCGGCGAGGAGGCGCTCCGTATTGCGCGGGAGCGAGACGACCGGGGTGGTGAGCGGGAGGACCCGGTCCGGGGGGACGTTCCGTTCCGGCGTGCGGCCGGCCGCCGCGGCGCCCTCGGCCGCGTAGAACGTCAGGGTGACCTCGACGTCGATGACACCGGTGTAGGTGTCGTTCACGACGTTGCCGATGAGCATCTCGACGGGCTGCGGCCGGCTCAGTGTGTCGCGGTACTGGGTGACGTCCTTCTCGACGGACCAGGTGATGCCGTCCGGCGAGGGCTGGGGGGTGGAGGTGCGGAAGAGCTCCACACCGCCGACGGAGAGGTGGCCGAGGCGGTCGTACTGGCGTCCCTTGACCTTGCCGTCGAGCCGGAGCACCACCTTCGCCCAGTCGGACGGGCCGCAGGCGGTGGGAGGTGAGTAACTGCCCCGGTACGGGGTGAAATCGCGGAACTGCGCGGCGGCGAGGGCCACTTCGCAGGACCGGGTCGCGGGCCGGGCAACGGGCGGGGCGGCGGTGAGCGGATCGTGCCAGTCCGTCCCGAACTCGGCGGGCGGTGGCGGCTGCGTGCCCGCCGGCGTCATCGCCGGCGCGTTGCCCGGCGCGGGCGCAGGCGCAGGCGCAGGCGCAGGCGCCGGTGCGGGGGCGGCGGCCGGCG
>NZ_JBHWMB010000064.1:0-47277 GCF_042730015.1 Streptomyces sp. NPDC059957
CCCCTTGCCCCCGGACGCCGCCGCCACCGCCCGGGCCGCCGCCGAGGCCGCCGGGGCCGAGCTCGTGGCCCGGCGGGCCGCTGCCGCCGCCGCGCTCGCGGGACGCCCGGGCCCGGCCGTAGCTCCGCCGCCGGACCGTCAGGGGGCGCGCGACGGCCTGGAGTTCGGGCCGTGCCCCGTCGCCGAGGGGCTCGGGCCGGACGTGCGGTGCGCCGCGCTCCGCGTCCCGGTCGACTACGCCCGGCCCTACGGGCCGCAGACCGCGATCCTCGTCAGCCGGGTCACCGCCTCCGGTGCGGGCGGGGCCCCGCGGCAGGGCGCGCTCGTGTACAACCCCGGCGGGCCGGGCGGGAACGGGCTGTTCTTCCCGCTCGTCGCCGACCTGCCCGAGTGGCGCCGCGTCGGGGCCGCCTACGACCTCGTCGGCTACGCCCCGCGCGGGGTGGGCCGCTCGGGGCACCCGCTGTCCTGCCAGGACCCGGCGCGGCACGACCGGGCTCCGGCCGAGGCCGCCGGCGCACGGCCGGACGCCGCCGCCAAGGAGGCCCGGATCGCCGCCGCGCGTGCCTACGCCCGCGGTTGCGCGGAGCGGGCCGGGGCGGACCTCGGCTCGTACACGACCCTGAACAACGTCCGTGACCTGCACGTGCTGCGCGCCGCGCTCGGCGAGAGCAGGCTGACCTTCATGGGGGCCTCGTACGGCACCTACCTCGGTGCGGTCTACGCCACCCTCTACCCCGGCCACGTCCGCCGGATGGTCTTCGACTCGGCCGTCGACCCCGATCCCCGCAAGGTCTGGTACCGCAACAACCTCGCCCAGGCCCCCGGCTTCGAGCGCCGCTGGGCCGACTTCCGCGCCTGGGCGGCCCGCCACCACGCCGTGTACGGGCTCGGCTCCACCGCCGAGGCGGTGCAGGCGAGTTACGACCGGGTGCGGGCGGCGCTGGCCCGGGAACCGGCGGGCGGGGTGGTCGGCACGGGGCAGCTGCACTCCGCGTACTTGCGGGCCGCGTACTACGACGAGGTCTGGCCGGGCCGTGCGGCGGCCCTTGCGGCGTTCCTGCGCGGCGATCCGCGCCCGCTCGTCTCGCTCGCCGCTCCGGACCCCGCGGCGGCCACCGAGGGTGAGAACGCGACGGCCGTCTACACGGCGACGTTGTGCAACGACGCCCCGTGGCCCGCCGACTGGGAGACCTGGGACCGCGACAACACCGAACTGGCCCGCACGGCCCCCTTCGAGACCTGGACCAACGCCTTCCTGAACCTGCCCTGCGCCTTCTGGCCGGTGCGCGAGCGGCAGCGGCCGGTGGACGTGGGGCTCCGGCCGGGATCCCCGCTCCCCGGCACGCTGATCGTCGCGGCCGAGCGGGACGGCGCCACCCCGTACGGGGGCGCCCTGGAGCTCCAGCGGCGGCTCGGGCCGCGGGCCGGGCTGGTGACGGAGGAAGGGGCCGGCACCCACGGGGTGGTCGGCGGACGCAATGACTGCGTGGACGCTCACGTGGAGCGGTACTTGCTGACGGGTGACACCTCGGGGTGGCGTGTCACGTGTGCGCCGCATCCGGAGCCCGCACCGGTGTCGCTGGACGACCGGGCAGCGGCCGCCCAGGGGCACCCCAGGGCACTGCTGCCGCCAGTCGTCTGAACTTCCGGGCGGGATCTCCGGCTGCGTCGATTCGGGGGCAGGGCCTCCCGATCCCCGGAGGACGCCGGTCAGCGGTCCTCCGGTCCTTCCCCCCAGGGGAGGTCTCTAGGCGAGTCCGTCCACCAGATCGGCGACGGACTTGCGGCGCCCGGTGTAGAAGGGCACCTCTTCGCGGACGTGCATGCGGGCCTCGGAGGCGCGCAGGTGACGCATGAGGTCGACGATGCGGTACAGCTCGTCGGCCTCGAAGGCCAGCAGCCACTCGTAGTCGCCGAGCGAGAAGGAGGCGACGGTGTTGGCGCGCACGTCGGGGTAGCCGCGGGCCATCATGCCGTGGTCCTTGAGCATGCGGCGGCGGTCCTCGTCGGGCAGCAGGTACCAGTCGTAGCTGCGCACGAAGGGGTAGACGCTGACGTAGTCGCGCGGCGTCTCGTCGGCCAGGAAGGCCGGGATGTGGGACTTGTTGAACTCGGCCGGGCGGTGCAGGGCCATGTTCGACCAGACCGGCTCCAGCGCGCGGCCCAGCTTGGTGCGGCGGAACAGGTTGTACGCGGTCTGCAGCTCGTCGGAGGTCTCCGCGTGCCACCAGATCATGATGTCCGCGTCGGCGCGCAGGCCGGAGACGTCATAGGTGCCGCGGACGGTGATGTCCTTGGCGGCCAGCTGGTCGAACAGCTCCTGGACCTCGTCGGCGAAGCCGGCGCGGTTCTCGGGGAGCACGTCCTTCAGCTTGAAGACGGACCACAGGGTGTAGCGGATGACCTCGTTGAGGTCCTTCGCCTTCTTCCCCGCGTTGGGAATCTTCTCTGGTGCAGTCATGCGTCTATTGTCCCGTGTGCTGATCAGTGGTCGGTGCCAGGGGTGCCCCACGGGTCCCCAACGTGGCGATCACCACGTCGGCGGCCTTGCCCGCGCTCGCGATGCAGGCCGGGATGCCGACCCCGTCGTACACGGCTCCGCACACCGCGAGGCCCGGCAGGGCCGCGACGGCGGAGCGGATCCGGGCGACCCGGCCGAGGTGGCCGACGGGGTACTGGGGCAGGCCGCCGTCCCAGCGGGTGACGGTGGAGGCCACCGGGCGGGCGGTGGGCTCGAGGCCCACGGCCGCTCCGAGGTCGGCGAGGGAGACCTCGACCAGTTCCTCGTCGGAGCGCTTCAGGTCGCCCTCGTCGCCGTGGCGGCCGACGGAGGTGCGGAGCAGGAAGAGGTCGGGGTCGGTTCCGGCCCAGGCCCACTTGTTGCTGGAGAAGGTCGAGGCCTTGATCGTCCGGCCGTCGACGGGCGGTACGAGGAACCCGCTCGCGCCGCCGTCGGCGATCTGGGCCGGCAGGTCGCTGCGGCGCAGCGCCATCGTGACCAGGGCCATGGAGGCGTACTCGACCCCGCGCAGCTCGGTGGCGGCCGAGGGCGCGATCCGGTCGAGCAGCCGGGCGGCGGGTCCGGCCTGGACGGCCACCACCACCCCGTCGGCCTCGATGACCTCGGCGCCGCCCGGTGCGTCGGCGACCACGCGCCAGCCGGTGGCGGTACGGGTCAGCTCGCGCGCGGGGGTGTCGAGGAGGATGCGGGCTCCGGCCGCCCGGCAGGCCTCGGCGACGGCGACCGGGAGCCTGCCGATGCCGCCGTCGATGCCGGAGAAGACGGGGCCGGTCTGCCCCGCCCGGGCCGCCCGGGCCTGCAGTTCCCGTACGCCCTCGCCGAGGTTGGCGTGGCTGCGGGCGGCCTCGAAGAGCTGGGGGACGGCGGCGCGCATGGAGATGCGGTAGGAGTTGCCGGCGTAGACCCCGCCGAGGAGGGGCTCCACGAGCCGGTCGACGACCTCGTGGCCCAGGCGGGCGGCGACGTATTCGCCGAGGGCCACGTCCTCGCCGATCTCCTCGGGTGCCAGCGCGTGTTCGGCTCCGGCGCGGGCCAGGCCCTCGGCGGAGAGCACCCCTGAGGCCGCGAGCGGGCCCAGGTCGCCGGGGACGCCCATGACGTGACCGCCCGGCAGGGGGCGCAGCACGCCGCGGGTCCAGAGGCGGGCGGTGGCGGTGGCGGGCGGCTGCAGGGCCTCGCCGAGGCCCACGGCGCGGGCCAGTTCGAGTGCTTCGGGGCGGCGGGCGAGTACGGATTCGGCGCCGAGGTCCACGCGCAGACCGGCCAGTTCGCCCGAGCGCAGCTTGCCGCCGGGGCGCGGGCCGGCTTCCAGGAGGGTGACGCGAAGACCCTCGGCGAGCAGCCGGTGGGCCGCCGCGAGGCCCGCGATCCCGCCGCCGATGACGACGACGTGCCCGGCGGGGGCCGGCCGGTCCGTACGCGTGTCCGCTTCGTGCATGGACACATCGTCTCAGACCGCTCATCGGGCGATCACCGAGGCCTGACCGTGACCGCTTCGGGATCACCTCGGGACCGTGCGTACGAAACCCGGGACGAGGCCCCGTACGTCAGAACGTCGAGGCACGGACAGATCCGCATCCAGCGATTCCGACGATGACCAGGGGGACCCAACGATGCACACCCAGCACAGACGTTACGGGCGGTACGGACGGCGTTCGGCGACGGCTCTGGCGGCGCTCTCCCTGACCGGGGCCCTCGTCCTCACGGGCTGCGCCGCCGGTGACGACAAGGCGATGAGCAAG
The DNA here is from genome assembly GCF_042730015.1 of Streptomyces sp. NPDC059957. NCBI lineage: Bacteria > Bacillati > Actinomycetota > Actinomycetes > Kitasatosporales > Streptomycetaceae > Streptomyces > Streptomyces sp. NPDC059957. Next base: position 4,267 of record NZ_JBHWMB010000064.1, read on the forward strand.
GCGGACGCGGCGGCTCCCCAGCAGCGTGAGGCCGTCGGGGAGGGAGGGGCGGCCGCGGCCGCGTCGGGCGCACCGGCCCCGGGCGCCGACAAGAACCAGCCGCAGGCTCCCGCCGTCCGCACGCAGATCATCCGCACGGCGTCGCTCGGCGTGGAGACGGCCGACGTCCAGAAGGCGACGGCCGGTGCCCGGACGGCGGCGGAGAACGCGGGCGGGTACGTCGGCAACGAGGGCACCACGCGCGCTCCCGACGGGTCGATGACCTCGACGGTGACCCTGCGGGTGCCGGGCGAGCGCTTCGACGCGGTGCTGGCCGCGATGGAGGGCGCGGGCAAGCTGCTCGAGCGCAAGGTCGAGGCGCAGGACGTGACGCAGAAGGTCGCGGACGTCGACAGCCGGGTCAAGTCCCAGCAGGCCAGCGTGGTGCGGGTGCGCGAGATGATGGAGAAGGCCTCGGGGCTGTCCGAGGTGGTCACGCTGGAGGCCGAACTCAGCAAGCGCCAGGCCGATCTGGAGTCGCTGCTCGCCCAGCAGACGGCGCTGAAGGACCAGACCTCGCTCGGCACGATCACGCTGACGTTCTCGGAGCCGGGCAAGCAGCCCGTCAAGGAGAAGGAGAAGCCGGATCCGGGCTTCTCCGACGCCCTGATCGGCGGCTGGAAGGTCTTCGCCGCCGCGGTCCTGTACCTGCTGATGGCGCTCGCCGCGGCCTCGCCGTTCCTGCTCAGCGGCGCGTTCCTGCTGCTCGCCTTCCGGCAGTACCGCAAGTGGCGGCCGGCGAAGGCGAAGCCCGGCGCGGCCCGGCGCCTTCCCGCGCAGGGCGGGCCGGCGTGGCCGGGGCACACGGCCGCCACTCCGGCGGACCCGGCGCGTCAGGACGCTGCGCCGCCGCCGGTCCAGGACTGATCACCCGTGCGCCCGTAGCGTGGGGCCCGCAGGCACGGACGGCGGGGAAGGACGGTACGGGCACATGGGGAACGGCACGGAACGGCTGGTGGTGGTCGGCGGTGACGCGGCGGGGATGTCCGCCGCGTCGCAGGCCCGGCGGCTCAAGGGCCCGGCGGAGCTGGAGATCACCGCCTTCGAGCGGGGGCACTTCACCTCGTACTCCGCGTGCGGGATCCCGTACTGGATCGGCGGCCTGGTCGACGGCCGGGACGAGCTGATCGCCCGGACGCCCGAGGAGCACCGCGCGCGGGACATCGACCTGCGGACGCGGACGGAGGTCGTGGAGCTGGACCTCGCGGGAGCGCGGGTGCGGGCCCGGGATCTGGAATCGGGCGCCGAGTACTGGACGGGGTACGACAAGCTCGTCCTCGCCACCGGCGCCCGGCCGGTCCGCCCCCGGCTGCCCGGCATCGGCGCGCACGGGGTGCACGGCGTGCAGACGCTGGACGACGGGCAGCGGCTGATGGCGGACCTGGAACGGACGGCGGGCCGCCGGGCGGTGGTCGTGGGCGCCGGCTACATCGGCGTGGAGATGGCGGAGGCCCTGCTCGGGCGGGGCTTCGAGGTCACCGTGCTGCACCGGGGCGAGCAGCCGATGTCCACGCTGGACCCGGACATGGGCGGCCTCGTCCACAGTGCGATGAACGCCATGGGCATCCGTACGGTCGCCCGCGCCGAGGCGACGGAGATCCTCACCGACGGGGAGGGCCGGGCCCGCGCGGTGGCCACCGCGGCCGGGGAGGAGTACCCGGCGGACGTGGTCGTCCTCGGGATCGGCGTGGAACCTCGCACGTCCCTGGCCCGCGCGGCGGGCCTGCCGCTGGGCGAGTCGGGCGGTCTGCTGACCGACCTGTCCATGCGGGTCCGCGGCCACGAGAACATCTGGTCGGGCGGCGACTGCGTGGAGGTCCTGGACCTGGTGGCGGGCCGCATGCGGCACATCCCGCTGGGCACGCACGCGAACAAGCACGGCCAGGTCATCGGATCGGGCGTGGGCGGCGGCTACGCGACCTTCCCGGGCGTGGTCGGCACGGCCGTGAGCAAGGTCTGCGACCTGGAGATCGCGCGTACGGGGCTGCGCGAGCGGGACGCCCTGGCCGTCGGGCTCCGCTTCGTCACGGCGACGATCCGCTCGACGAACACGGCGGGCTACTACCCGGAGGCGGCCGAGATGACGGTCAAGATGCTGGCGGAGCGCCGCACGGGCCGGCTCCTGGGCTGCCAGATCGTCGGCGGCGCCGGCTCCGCGAAGCGGGTGGACATCGCCGCGGTGGCCCTGACGGCCGGCATGACGGTGGACCAGATCGTCTCCCTGGACCTGGGCTACGCCCCGCCCTTCTCCCCGGTGTGGGACCCGGTGCTGGTGGCCGCCCGCAAGGCGGTGTCCGCGGTGCGGGCGGCGGGGGTCTAGAGCACGCTCTTCTGATCGGGACCGGCCCCGGCGGCGAGTTCGGAGCGGATCAGCTCCAGCAGGCGGCCCATCCAGTTCCGGCCGCCGCGGGGGCCCTCGTCGCGCCAGAAGGGGGCGTCGGATATGCCGGTGTAGAGGATCGATCCCTCCCCGGTGGCGACCAGCAGCTCGGCGAGCCGCGGGTGCTGCCCGAACTTGGCCCGCAGCAGCGCCGCCATGACGGCGACCCTCCGGGCGGCCCAGTCCGCGCGCCCCGCGGCCGCTCCGCCCAGTTCCCGCGCCTCACGGGCGCTCGCGGCGGCGCGGATCCGGTCGTGGTCGGCCCGGTCGGCGGCGAAGAGGGCCCAATACCCGTGCACCACGCTGGAGTAGGCCTCCCCCTCGTAGGTGAAGGGGGCGTCGTAGTCGTTGCGCAGCGCGAAGTTTCCGAGCTCGGTCGGCCATCCCCGGGGATACACCGTCTCGCTGAGGACGACCGGGGGCTGTGGGGCCCCGACCGGTGCATCCGCGTACCGGACGGCCCGCGCCTGCTCGGCCTGCTCCACGCTCTCGTCCACGTCGGCGAAGTAGTCCAGGGCCTCCCGGTGCATCTCCGGCGTGGCCGCCGGCCCGTCCCCGTCCACGGGCTCGCCGAGACCGGTCACCAGGGTCCGCAGCGGCTGGTCCTGCCGGTCCATGTCGCCCAGGACGTAGACCCGCAGGTGGGCCGGGACGGCCAGGTACGCGTCGCGGAGCAGGGACCGGTTGGCCTCCGTGGTGTCCCGCTGGTAGCCGCGGATGGCCTCGTGGAGCAGGTCCACGGTGGTGGGTAGGCCCGCCAGCCGGGAGATCTCGTCGGCCACTTCCGCGAGGAAGCTCTCGTCGGTCAGTGGCTCGGGGTAGCGGGCGAGCCACTTCGAGGGCGGCGGGGTCCACTGCCGGCCGTCCGGCCGGGAGTGAGTCACCTTCCCCGATGCCAGCAGTCGCGCGAGCCCAGCGAGATCGGTCGGGTCGTAGCGGCCGCGGGTGATCCTGCCGTCCGCGTAGACGAACAGGTCCTCGGGGTAGTGGTCGTCCTGCCGGTCGTGCTTGATCCAGACGAGGCGCCAGGCCCCGTCGATGGTTTCTCCGTCGGATATGCGAAACGTCGGCCCGTGCCATGTCATGCACGGCACGGTACCGACGTCGGCGCAGTCTCGGTCCTAGACCGCCGTCTGGGTGTGGACGTAGTCCACCAGGCGGGTCAGGGCGTCCGGGTTCGTCGTCGGGAGGACGCCGTGGCCCAGGTTGAAGATGTGGCCCTCCAGGTCCGCCGCGGCGTCGAGGACCTCGCGGGTCTTGGTCTCGACGGCCTCGGTGGTGGAGAAGAGGACCGCCGGGTCCAGGTTGCCCTGGAGCGCCTTGCCGGGGCCGACCCGCTTGACGGCCTCGTTCAGGGAGACCCGGTAGTCGACGCCCATGACGTCCGCGCCGGCCTCGCCCATGAGGCCGAGCAGCTCGCCCGTGCCGACGCCGAAGTGGATGCGCGGGACCCCGTACGAGGCGACGGACTCCAGGACCTTCGCGGAGGCGGGCATCACCGAGCGGCGGTAGTCCGCCGGGGCGAGCGCGCCGACCCAGGAGTCGAAGAGCTGGACCGCGGAGGCGCCGGCCTCGATCTGGACCTTCAGGAAGGCGGAGGTGATCTCGGCGAGGCGGTCCAGCAGGTCGGCCCAGAGCTCCGGGTCCCCGTACATGAGGGCCTTGGTGTGCTCGTGGTTCTTGGAGGGGCCGCCCTCGACCAGGTAGCTCGCGAGGGTGAAAGGCGCGCCGGCGAAGCCGATCAACGGCGTGGAGCCCAGTTCACCCGTGAGCATGCCGATCGCCTCGGTGACGTACGAGACGTCCTCAGGGGTGAGGTCGCGCAGCTGTGCGAGGTCCTCGCGGCGGCGGATCGGCTGGGCGACGACCGGGCCGACGCCCGGCTTGATGTCCAGGTCGATGCCGATGGCCTTCAGCGGGACCACGATGTCGGAGAAGAAGATGGCGGCGTCCACGTTGTGGCGCCGGACCGGCTGCATGGTGATCTCGGTGACCAGGTCGGGCCGCATGCAGGATTCCAGCATCTGCGTGCCCTCGCGCACCTTGCGGTACTCGGGGAGCGAGCGTCCCGCCTGCCGCATGAACCACACGGGGGTGTGCGGCACCGGCTCGCGCCGGCACGCCTTCAGGAAGGCGGAATCGTACGTCTGGCTCGGCGTGCCCGTGGGGCGGGTGTTGGCGCTCACGACTCAAATCTTCGCACGTATGAAGAAGTGCCCGGCCCGGCGCGGGTGTCCCTGCGCCGTACGGGCGCTCGTTCCGCCTAGTCTTCCCCGCATGGCTGCGGCTCAGGGACGATTTTCAGATGGCGCTGACGGTACGGACAGCGCGAAGGACAGCTCCGTCCCACTCCCGTTCCGGCGGGCGGTCGACGGCTTGAAGAAGGCGAGGCTGCGGCAGGGGATCGAGATCGATCCCACCAAACCGCCACAGAGACTGGCACCCCACGCGTACGCGCTGGAAGCGGCCGTCGTCGACGGTGACGAGGACCTGGCCGACGGCCGGCTCATCCTCCTGCACGACCCGGCCGGGCACGACGCCTGGCAGGGCACCTTCCGGCTGGTGACGCTCGTACGGGCGGAACTGGAGCCGGAGATGGCCGTGGACCCGCTCCTCCCGGAGGTGTGCTGGTCCTGGCTGACGGGGGCGCTGGACGCGCGCGGGCTGACGTACGGGGAGGCGAGCGGGACCGTGACCATGGCCGCCTCGCACTACTTCGGCGGGCTCGGAGAGCGGCGGCCGGCGACACAGATCGAGATCAGGGCCTCGTGGACGCCGCGCGAGGGGGTGGGCGGGGTGCCGGACACCGCCGCACACCTGTCGGCCTGGTGCGAACTGCTGTGTCAGATCGCGGGGCTGCCGCCGGTCGGACCGACCGAAACGGTCACCGGGGTGGTCTCACTGCCCCAGCGGCGCGGCCCTCATCACCCTCAGGGGTAATTCCGCAAGGCCGGGGGCGGCGCGGACCGCGCCGACCCGCGCCGACCTGCACCGATCCGTGCCGACCCGCGCCCCGATTTCGGGGCCGGATGTCGTTACGGGGCGCCCCTTGCGGGCTTCTGATCACCCTATGATCGATCGTGCGTCCGAATTGCCCGAATTGTTACTAACCAAATCGTGATCATTCCCTAAAGCCGGGCGGGTGACGTGCCGAAGGAGTCATAGACCATCCGCACGGTTCGCACCGGCTTCCTTCCCCGAGCCGGCCGTCCCGCCACTCCCCCCCAGGAGGCCTAGGTGTCCGTTCTTCTCGAGCAGCCCGCAAGCCTGGTCGCCTACCGCCCGAACAAGCCGACGGCCATGGTCGTCGTGGCCGACCCGCGCGTGCGTTCCACCGTGACCCGCCATTTGTGGGCCCTCGGAGTACGCGACGTGATCGAGGCTTCGTCCATCGCGGAGGCCCGTCCACGCATCGGCAGCCCGCGCGACATCTGCGTGGCCGACGTACACCTGCCCGACGGTTCCGGTCTCACCCTGCTCTCCGAGACCCGCGCCGCCGGTTGGCCGAACGGCCTGGCCCTGTCCGCCGCCGACGACATCGGCGCCGTACGCAACGCCCTCGCGGGCGGAGTGAAGGGCTACGTCGTCACCGGCACCCGGACCAACATCGGGCTCCCGTCCCGGCCCGGCGCCGCCCCCATCGGCGCCGCCGCCGCCCGTATGCACCGCCGCCCCCCGGGTGCCCCGAGCCACCCGGGCGGCTACCGAGAGCTCTCCGGCCGCGAGGTCGAGGTCCTGCGCCTCGTCGCGGAGGGCCAGTCCAACAAGGCCATCGGCGTTTCGATGGGCCTGTCCGCCCTGACCGTCAAGTCCCACCTCGCACGGATCGCCCGCAAGCTGGGCACCGGCGACCGGGCCGGGATGGTCGCCGTCGCCCTGCGGACCGGGATCATCCACTGACCCGGCCGATACCCCCCGAAGGCCCCCGGGAGAACTCCCGGAGAACCCGGGGAAACGTCCGTCCTCCCCCCTCGCGCCCTTCACCGGAACGTTCCGGCGACGGGCGCGTCGTATCCACGGATACCCTTGACCGGTGACCGACGCCCAAGAAACCGCAGCAGGCCTGCGCACCACCACCGGGGGCGGCCCCCCGGACGACGAGGTTTCGTCCGACGGGCTGCCGATTCCCTTGCTAGAACCCCGTGAGGGCATCCCCCCGGTGGTCGCCGACGCCGCCGCGCTCGCCGAGGTGGTCGCGGCCTTCGCCGCGGGCACCGGCCCCGTCGCCGTGGACGCCGAGCGCGCCTCCGGCTACCGCTACGGCCAGCGCGCCTACCTCGTACAGCTGCGCCGCGAGGGTGCGGGCTCCGCACTGATCGACCCGGTGGGCTGCCCCGACCTCTCCTCGCTCGGCGAGGCCCTGTCCGGCACCGAGTGGATCCTGCACGCCGCCACCCAGGACCTGCCGTGCCTGCGCGAAATAGGCATGGCACCCACCTCCCTCTTCGACACCGAGCTGGCCGGCCGCCTCGCCGGCTTCCCGCGGGTCGGACTCGGCGCGATGGTCGAGGGGGTCCTCGGCTACGTGCTGGAGAAGGGCCACTCCGCCGTCGACTGGTCGACGCGTCCGCTCCCCGAGCCGTGGCTGCGCTACGCCGCGCTCGACGTGGAGCTGCTCGTGGACCTGAGGGACGCGCTGGAGAAGGAGCTGGACCGGCAGGGCAAGCTGGAATGGGCCCACCAGGAGTTCGACGCCATCTGCGCCGCCCCGCCCGCGCCGCCCCGCAAGGACCCGTGGCGCCGTACGTCCGGCATGCACAAGGTGCGCCGGCGCCGGCAGATGGCCGTGGTCCGGGAGCTGTGGGAGTCCCGGGACCGGATCGCGCAGCGACGTGACGTGTCACCGGGCAAGGTGCTGGGTGACGCCGCGATCGTCGAGGCCGCGCTCGCCATGCCGCTGAACGTGCAGGCCCTCTCCGCCCTGCCCGGCTACGGGCAGCGCATGGGCCGGCGCCAGCTGGACCAGTGGATGGCCGCCGTGGACCGGGCGAAGGCCCTGCCCGAGGCCGAGCTGCCGCAGCCGGGGGCGACCCCGGCCGGTCCGCCGCCGCCGCGCTCCTGGGCGGACAAGGACCCTGCGGCCGCGGCGCGGCTGGCCGCGGCCCGGACGGCCGTGTCGGCGCTGGCGGAGGGGCTGAACCTGCCGCAGGAGAACCTGATCACCCCCGACACGGTCCGCCGGCTGTGCTGGGAGCCGCCCGAGCGCCTGGAGGCGGACGCGGTGGCCGAGGCGCTGGCGGGCTACGGAGCCCGCCCGTGGCAGATCGAGCAGGTGACGGACGCCCTGGTCACGGCCCTGGCCACGGAGCCGCCCCCGGAACCGGCCGCCGAGCCGGCCGCGACCGAGGACTGACCGGCACGCCGGACCCCGCCGACGGGGCCCTCACTCCAGCGGAGTGAGGGCCCCGTCCTCGTCCCGGTGGAAGCTCCCCTTGGTCTCGCCCTCCACCTTGCCGTGCTTGAGCCAGTGGTCGGACATGGTGTGGATGTCGTTCGCCACGCGCTCCCAGGGCGCCTGGTGCCCCGCACAGGCCAGCCGGAACATCAGCTTCTTCTCCTTGGGGATGAGCCGGTACAACTCGGGGACCGAGAAGTACAGCAGGCCCAGGTTCGACGCGGTGTTCACCACCGAGTCGTGCTCGCCGTAGACGATGCACACGGGCACCTTGTCGCCGAGGACGTCGTGCAGCTTCACCGTGGTGGAGTTCCAGCCCCACCAGTACGAGTTCCGGATGCGGCTGAGCCCCTGCGGCGACGGGTCGGTGGGTGACTTCACGGGTCCCCAGTCGGCGCCGACCGAGTCGACGGCCATGATCGCCTTCCACACCTCGTCGACCATCCCGGGCTCGCGCTGGTCGGGACACTTCAGGTCCTTGAGCCACGCCGCGTCGACGCCGCCCTTCGTGCCGACGGTCATCGGGTAGCCGAAGCCCTGTGTGGACACCGGCAGCGACACCGGAGGGTCGAAGTCGGTGCCGGGCTTGCTCGCCCGGCCCTGCGGCGGGAAGATCGGGGCCAGCAGGAAGAGGCTGCGGACCTTCTTGTGGTGCTGGATGGCGTAGGGCCCGAGCTGCTGGGAGGCCGCCGACCAGCCGATGAGGTCGACCTTGGTGGCGCCCGTCTTGTCGAGGATGGAGTCGACCACCTTGTCGACCTCGTCCCAGTCGCTCTGGGAGTTGTTCAGCTGGGAGGTGTAGATCGGCGGAGTCATGTCCGTGTCCGCGTTCGGGTTGGGCACAAGGAGCTTCCGCTGCGCCTCCGTGGGCTGGATGTTCCTCCAGTCGCCCATCTTCGGGCGGGTCGACAGCCCGGACCCCTGGAGTTCCATCACGAAGACGTCGTAGTTCTTCTTCTGCAACGCCTCGGCCCAGCTGTACTTCTTCTTGTACTGCAGGTCGAAGCCCGCCAGGGCCGGGACGCTCCTGCCGTGAAGCATCAGGACGGGCCTGCTCTGTTCTCCGTCGGGAGTGCCGTTGCGCCTCCGCACGAAGAGCCTGACGAGCTCGCCGGCGTTCGCCGGGATCGTCGATTTGTGCTCCACGTAAAAATCCTCGAAGCCGGGTGTCGCCATCGTGGTGCTCCGTTCCGTCGGTCGGGTCCGGGGCGGGCGCCCCGGACGCGAGCAAGAATCCGCAAGGGTGTGCGCCCGAGGTGGTCGACGCGACCGTGGAGGCGGATGTCCGACCCGTTCGGGTAGCCCCGGGCGCTCCGATCGGCCGGGCGCACGGCGGGGCGCGAGGGGGCTCACGCGGCGTCGGCCGGGTGTGACCTTCGCCGCTCCTCCCGTGGGGGCTGTGCATGCCGGTTACCGGCAAGTAGCATGGAGAGGTGAGCGGGCGCTCAGTAATGAGCTCGCCCCCGCGCAGCAGTGCACACCCGCACCTGGAGGAGAGCCAACGTGCCTCGTACCGTCAGGGACGTCGTCTTCGTCGACGGCGTCCGCACCCCGTTCGGCAAGGCGGGCCCGAAGGGCATCTACAACGAGACCCGCGCCGACGATCTCGTCGTCAAGGCGATCCGGGAGCTGCTGCGCCGCAACCCGGACCTGGACCCCGCGAAGATCGACGAGGTCGCCATCGCCGCGACCACGCAGATCGGCGACCAGGGCCTGACGCTGGGCCGCACGGCCGGCATTCTCGCGGGTCTCCCGCAGTCCGTCCCGGGCTACTCGATCGACCGCATGTGCGCCGGCGCGCTCACCGCCGTGACCGCCGTCGCGGGCGGCGTGGCCTTCGGTGCGTACGACGTCGCCCTCGCCGGCGGTGTCGAGCACATGGGCCGCCACCCCATGGGCGAGGGCGTGGACCCGAACCCGCGCTTCGTCTCCGAGAAGCTGGTCGACGAGTCCGCCCTGTTCATGGGCATGACCGCCGAGAACCTGCACGACCGGTACCCGACGATCACCAAGCTCCGCGCCGACGAGTACGCCGTGCGCTCGCAGGAGAAGGCCGCCAAGGCGTACGCCGACGGCAAGATCCAGCAGGACCTGGTGCCGATCTCGGTGCGCAACAACAACGAGGCGGCCGGTGAGACGGGCTGGGGCCTGGTCACCGCCGACGAGCCGATGCGTCCGGGGACCACCCTGGAGAACCTGGCGGGCCTCAAGACCCCGTTCCGGGTCCACGGCAACGTCACCGCGGGCAACGCCGCCGGTCTCAACGACGGTGCCACGGCCGCGATCATCGCGTCCGAGGACTTCGCCCGCGAGAACAACCTCCCGGTCAAGATGCGCCTGGTCTCGTACTCCTTCGCGGGTGTCGAGCCGGAGGTCATGGGCTACGGTCCGATCCCGGCCACCGAGAAGGCCCTCGCCCAGGCCGGTCTGACGATCGACGACATCGGCCTCTTCGAGGTCAACGAGGCCTTCGCGGTCCAGGTCCTCGCGTTCCTGGAGCACTACGGCATCGCCGACGACGACGCCCGCGTCAACCAGTACGGCGGGGCCATCGCCTTCGGCCACCCGCTCGCCTCCTCGGGCGTGCGCCTGATGACCCAGCTGGCCCGCCAGTTCGAGGAGCAGCCGGAGGTCCGCTACGGCCTGACCACCATGTGCGTCGGCTTCGGCATGGGCGCCACGGTCGTCTGGGAGAACCCGAACTTCACCGCCGAGGGAGACAGCAAGTGAGCACCACCACCACTGAGCTCCTGAAGGGCGCGGCCGAGCTGTTCCCGGACGAGGTCGTCACGCGCGCGCTCGTACGCCACCTCGACCTGCCCTTCGGTGCCGGGCGCTTCGCGCTCGTCACGCTGGACAACGGCCTGGACCACACCAAGCCGACCACCTTCGGCCCGCAGTCCCTCGCCAACCTGAACGCGGCGATCGACCAGGTCGAGCAGGAGGCCCTCGCGGGCTCCATCGTCGGTGCGGGCCTGACCGGCAAGCCGTTCATCTTCGCGGTCGGCGCCGACCTCAAGGGCGTCGAGCTGCTGAAGAAGCACGACGAGGCGCTCGCCATCGGCAAGGGCGGCCACGACGTCTTCAAGCGCCTCGCGGCGCTGGCCGTCCCCACCTTCGCGTACTACAACGGCGCGGCGATGGGCGGCGGTGTCGAGGTCGGTCTGCACTGCACCTACCGCACCGTCTCCAAGGCCATCCCGGCCTTCTCGCTGCCCGAGGTCTTCCTCGGCCTGGTTCCCGGCTGGGGCGGCTGCGCCCTGCTGCCGAACCTGATCGGCGCGGACCGCGCGGTCTCGGTCATCATCGAGAACTCGCTGAACCAGAACCGTCAGCTCAAGGGCAAGCAGGTCTTCGAGCTGGGCATCGCCGACGCCCTGTTCGACGGCGCGGACTTCCTGGAGCAGTCGCTCCTGTGGACCGCGAACGTGCTGAACGGCACGACCGAGGTCGTCCGCGACGAGATCGACCGCGGCGAGGCCTGGGACGCGGCGGTCGCCCGCGGCCGCTTCATCGCCGACTCCAAGGTGCACGGCGCGGCCCCGGCCGCCTACCGCGCGCTGGAGATCATCGAGGCTGCCAAGGACGGCGACCTGCAGAAGGGCTTCGACGCCGAGGACGCGGCCCTGGCCGACCTCATCATGGGCGGCGAACTGCGCTCCGGCATCTACGCCTTCAACCTGGTCCAGAAGCGCGCCAAGCGCCCGGCCGGCGCCCCGGACAAGAACCTGGCCCGCCAGGTCACCAAGGTCGGCGTCGTCGGCGCGGGCCTGATGGCCTCGCAGCTGGCGCTGCTGTTCCTGCGCCGCCTGGAGGTGCCGGTGGTCCTCACCGACATCGACCAGGAGCGCGTGGACAAGGGTGTGGGCTACGTCCACGCCGAGATCCAGAAGCTGCTCGGCAAGGGCCGCATCAACCAGGACAAGGCCAACCGCCTGACCGCCCTGGTGACGGGCGTCCTGGACAAGGCCGAGGGCTTCGCGGACGCGGACTTCATCATCGAGGCCGTGTTCGAGGAGATGTCCGTCAAGCAGAAGGTGTTCGCGGAGGTCGAGGCGGTCGCCCCGGCGCACGCGATCCTCGCCACCAACACCTCCTCGCTGTCGGTCTCGGAGATGGCCTCCAAGCTCCAGCACCCGGAGCGCGTGGTCGGCTTCCACTTCTTCAACCCGGTCGCGATCCTCCCGCTGCTGGAGATCGTCCGCGGTGAGCAGACCGACGACGCCTCGCTGGCCACGGCCTTCGGTGTCGCGCGGAAGCTGAAGAAGACCGCGGTCCTCACCAAGGACGCCCCGGCGTTCGTCGTGAACCGCATCCTGACCCGCTTCATGGGCGAGATCCAGAACGTCATCGACGAGGGCACCCCGGTGGTCACCGCCGAGAAGGCCATCGAGCCGCTCGGCCTGCCGATGTCCCCGCTGGTGCTGCTCGAGCTCGTGGGCCCGGCGATCGGTCTGCACGTCTCCGAGACCCTGAACCGCGCCTTCCCGGAGCGCTTCACCGTCTCCCCGAACCTGGCGGCCGTGGTCAAGGCCGGCAAGCGCGGCTTCTACACGTACGACTCCGGCAAGCCGGAGCTCGACCCCGAGGTCGCCGCCCTCCTCGTGCAGGGCGATGTCGTCCTGACCGAGGAGCAGGTCCGCGACCGCGTCCTGGACGCGGTCGCGCAGGAGATCGGCCTGATGCTGGAGGAGGGTGTCGTGGCCGAGGCCCAGGACATCGACCTCTGCCTCATCACGGGCGCGGGCTGGCCCTTCCACCTGGGCGGCGTCACCCCGTACCTGGACCGTGAGGGTGTCTCCGAGCGGGTGAACGGCAAGAAGTTCCTGGCCCCGGGCCTGGCGAGCGTTCCGGTCTGACGCACGGCCGGCACCGACACGGCGAAGGCCCCGCGCACCGAGAGGTGTGTGGGGCCTTCGCCGTGTCGGCCTTCGCCGTGTCCGGTACGGCGGCCCGGGGTCAGCGGCCGCCGCCGAACGGGTAGTGCTCGCACGGGTCGTCGGAGCAAGGCAGGCGCGCGGCCAGCGCGGACTGCCTGATCCAGTTGCCCTCCGGTACGCCGTGGACCCTGAACGTGACGCGGGTGGACACGGAGTGGATGGCGCTGAAGACCGAGACGAAGTCCAGCGTGTAGGTGCCGGGCTTCCAGGTGTGCGCGTGGCTCACCTTCCACGCGCCGTCCTCGCCCACCACCGCGACGGCGATCAGCCGCTCGTTCTCCAGCACGGAGACCTTGCCGACGCCGGGCTCGGCGGTGCCGGAGAAGCGGGGCTTGGCGAAGGTGTACGCCCCCTCCTTCGGGGAGGTGACGGTCGGCGGGGCGACCCAGGTCTTGACGGTGAACGAGAACAGGGCGACCGGGGTCGGGCCCTGCTCGGTGAGGCCGACGGCTTGCAGGAGGTGCTCGCCGGCGGCCCAGTTGACCACCCTGCGCCACTGCCACTTGCCCTCTTGGTTGACGCGCGTGCCGCCGACGTAGGTCCCGTTGTCGAAGAACAGCAGGTAGCTCGTGCCGGGGGTCGCGGTGCCGGAGAACTTGCCCATGGCGCTGACGATCTTGCCCGGCGCGGGCGACGCGAAGACCGGCGCGTCGCCGAAGCGCATGTCGGCGTAGAGGGCGAACTCGGGCTTCTCCACGGTGAACTCGGCTGCCGGCGGCGGGAATTCCGGGGCCACCGCGCAGGCCTCGGCGTTGATGAAGCCCCGCGGCACGCCCGGGGAGTTGTGCAGGGCGATCGCCGTCATGCGGGCCATCTCGCGGGCGCCGACCTGGTTGAAGTGCGTCGAGTCGATCATGCCCGCGGGGTGGTTGGGGTGCTCGCCCGCGTCCATCCAGCGGAAGTACTGGCGGGCCCGGTGGGGACCGAGTTCGCGGAGCATCTGCGCGCTGAAGGCGTGCATGTCCACCAGTGCCGCGCCGGTCTCGGCCGCGGCCTCGCGCACCAGCTGGGGGTACTCCTCGCGGGTGTTCGCGACGCTGCCGTCGGCCTCGAAGGCACACCGGTCGGGAGGGGTGACCAGGACCGGAATCGCGCCCTCGCCCCGGATCCCCTCCACGTAGAGGTGCAGGAACTCCTTGAACTCGCGGTGGCCGTGGTAGCGCAGCGGGTGGTCGATGCGCTGCTCGACCCCGCCGAAGGCGACGAGGACGACGTCGCCGGGCTCCAGGAGGTTCAGGAGCGTGGGCAGCCGGTCCTCGAAGTAGTTCCGGGCGGTCATGGCGTCGCGGGCGTAGTTGCGCACTTCGTGGTAGGGCGCAACGAACTCGCGTACGTACTGGCCCCAGCCCGCCATCGGCGCTTCGTCGGGCTTCCGGGACTTCGCGACGGAGTTCCCGAGTATGCAGATCTTGCTCATCGTCTGATCCTGATTCCTACAGCGGATACCCGGGAAGCCGGCCGGCGTGGTAACGCTGGTTCCTTGGCGATCCGAACTCGAATTGGCTTGCGATCGGGAAGTAGCTCGGCAGGAATCCGGCCAGGATCGCGTCCTGCTCGTCCTCCGAGACGTCGCCGTCATGGAAGTCGTTCAGGCAGAAGGTGTCGTTCGATCTCGCGGTGAGCATCGTGTTCAGCTTCGGGAGCTGTTCGCTGAGGCCCACGTTCACGAATCCGGCGCTCAGTCCGCCGGGCACGCTGCGCTCGGTGTAGTAACCGAAGTAGTGGTGCAGCGAGGAGGCGGTCGACACGTCCGTGGGGCTGCGCAACTGGGCGTGGGCCGTGCGCTGCATCGCCTCGGGGAAGTGCGACTCCAGGTCGAACATGATGCTGCGCCGCAGCGGGTGCGGGGCGTGGACGAAGGAGTTGACCAGGGTCCGTCCGAACACCTGGCGGATGAGCTCGCGGTTGTTCTTCGCCGCCATCCGGCTGAACTCGTCGCCTTCGGTGATGGCGCTCATGGGAATGGCGTTCGACGACGTGAAGTGCTTCGCCTGCCCGTTGCTCAGGTAGAAGAGGCTGGGCTGGACCGGGCGGCCCAGGAAGATGTCGTCGTTGAAGTAGAGGAAGTGCTCGGCGAGCCCCTCGATGTGGTGCATGCGGCTTTCGATGGCGTGCGAGTTGTAGGTCGGGAGGCTGCCCGACGCTCCGAAGATCTCGCTGTGGTCCACGACGCGCACCCGGGGGTGGCTGGTGTCGAGCCAGGCCGGCACCTGCTGGTCGGTGATCAGGTAGATGTTGCGGATCCACGGCCCGTACATGTCGATCGAGCGCAGGGAGTAGCGCAGCTCGTCGCGGTTGCGGAAGCGCGCGGCGCTGGTGGCGGCGTCCTCGGTGACGATCCCCATCGCGCCCAGGGCGGCGTTCTTCCGCTCCAGCCAGGCCATGTCCGCGCCGTCGACCCAGGTGTAGACGGCGTCGACGGGGAAGGTGAAGTCGTGGTGGAGCGTCTGGGCGTACGGCTCGATGGAGGGGTAGGTCCGGCCGCCGAGGAGCAGGGACGCCTGGCGCAGCGCGGGCCGGGGCACGCGCGCGCCGATGAGCGTACGGGTCGGGGAGACGAAGAACTCCGGGTCCTCCGGGTCCTCCTCCCAGAAGGAGACGGTGCAGCCGTACGCGGCGCTCAGGCGCAGGGTGCGGGAGGCGGTGACGGCGCTCTGGTAGACCCGCACTCCGGCGAACGCCGCCCCGATGTGCTCGGCGGCCAGTTCGGCGAGGGTGGTGAGGGTCGGCGAGTCGGAGTCGTTGAGCAGCGCGATGTAGACGGGCGCGCCGGGGTAGGTCTCGGCGACCACCTTGAGGACCTGGTCGCGGTACTGGGCGTGGACCGCGACCGAGTGGCGCACCTTGGTGTCGCGCACCACGAAATACGGTATGCGGGCCCGGTCCAGCGCGTCCGCCGTCAGCGCGAGGTTGGCGGCGGAGATCTCGAAGGGCGACTCGGAGTCGATGACCCGGCAGATCTGGCCGCCGTCGCGCACCAGGGAGCGGTCGTGCTTGAGGATGCGTTCCTCGGTGGCGCGCAGCCGCTTGGTGCGGGAGGTGCTGGCCGGAGCGGCTGCGGCGGCCCGGGCGGCGCCGTCGTTGCCGGCGTGGAGTGCGTGGGCGGCGAGCCGGGCGGCCTTGGCCTGCGAGCGGGAGCCGGAGGCGCGGCCCTCGGCGAGCAGCCGGAAGAGGCCGTCCCAGCGGGCGGTGATGGGGCCGGCCTCGAACCGCTCGGCGGCCTCGAAGGCGGCGCCGCCCAGGGCGTGGCGCAGCTGGTCGTCCTCGATGAGCCGGGTGAGGACGCCGACGAGCGCGTCGGTGTCGCCGGGGGTGACCAGGATGCCCGTGCGGCCGTCCTGGACCACGTCGCGGGGGGCGTTGGGGCAGTCGTAGGCGACGACCGGGACGCCGGCCGTCTGCGCCTCCATCAGGGACAGGCCGCCGGCCTCGGACTCGGAGGTGCACAGGGCGATGCTCGCCTTGGCCCACTCCTCGGCGAGGTACGGGGCTTCGCTGATGAAGTGCACGCTGCCGTGCAGGCCGAGCTGGTCGCGGCGGCGGCGCAGGAGGCCGATCTGCGGGCCCTCGCCGATGACGCGCAGGGACCAGGTGGGGTGGTTCGGGGCGATGGCCGCCCAGGCCTTGAGTGCGTCGGTGACCCCGGCCCGCTCCACCAGGGGGGCGCTGAGCACGACGATGCGGGTCTGGAGCGTGGAGCGGGGGCGGAAGCCCGCGAGCGGGGCCGGCGGGATCACGTCGAGCTGCGGATTGCCGGCGCCGAAGGTCTCCATGAACCATTCGTAGGAGCGCGGGCTCGGGAAGGTGACGGCGTCGAACCGCGGGGTGTGCCTGAGCAGCGGCTCGCCCTCGGGGCCGCCGAGCTCGGAGGCCCGCTGTTCGTGGTGGACGGTGAGCACCTCGCTGGGCACGAACGCCGCGGCGTACGCCATGAGCCCCGGCGAGGTGGTGACGAGCACGTCGGTGTCGAGGTTCTGGAGCGCGTATTCGAGCTCGACGTCCGCGAGCCGGTTGAACCGGTTGTCGCAGCGGCGCTCGACGATCGCGCTGGGTACGGAGGCCAGCGCGGCGGAGCGCGCCTCGTCGAGACCCGCGTCACGGACGGGCCGGTGGGTCGCGCCCGCGGCCTCGATGAGGAAGCCGCAGCCGACCCGGTCGTCGGGCACCGCGAAGCGGCGGCGGCGGACCTTGAAGACGCTGAGGACGGACACCTCGTAGCCGAGGGCGGCCAGTTCCCCCGCCTGGTTGAAGACGGCGCGTTCGGCGTCGCTCATCGCGTCTGCCGCGGTCAGCAGGAACGTGACCTTCATACTCTTCCTCACCCGGCCGCGGTACTGCACGTGAACCGGAGGTTCCCGGCCGCCGTGTAGCGCGATTCGACCATGATCAAATTCTCTGGACCGGGCGCCACCACGATCTTGCGCGCCGCGAACACCTGCTGCGGGTCGCGCACATCGTGCAACTTGCGGGCCACGCGCACGGAGCGCCGGCCCTCGGAGCAGAGGAGGACGTCCCAGTGCTCATTGCGGTCCCCTCCCGGAGTCATCTCCGAAAGCGGCACCGCCACGCGCCACACACCGGGCTCCACCTCGGCGGGCCGGGCGGTGATCCGGCGGCCCGACGCGACGAACTCGCACCACGCGCCATCGGCCTGCATGCCGAGGACGCGGAACTCCACCTGAATACCGGAATGTCCGATATGCAGCTGGATGACCTCCACCCCCGCTTTGGGGGCACTGCAGATGATACGTGCCTCGCCGGTGGCGCTGCGGACGATGCGGTGGCGGCTGCCGGTGACGGGCGAGAAGACCATCGGCCCGGTCGCCCCGCCCTCGTACGCCGCGGGCACGTCGGCCAGCATCAGCGGCAGGCTGCGGGAGGAGCGGCCGGCGTTCGTGCGCAGCCGGAGCTTCCAGCGCCCCGGGGTGACCGGGACCCCGCCCACCTCGGAGCCGAGCAGCACGGCGGCGTCCACCAGGACGCGGCCGTCTCGGTCGGTGCGGACGCGGGCGGGGACGGCGTGGCTGCCGCGGCCGCTCCCGACGACGATCTCGGCGCTCTGCGGGGTGCCGGCCGACGCCGGGAGCTCGGCGTGCAGGTTCACGGTCTGCCCGTCGAGCACGGCGGCGTACAGCAGGTGCGCGGAGCGCTTCGCCTTCATCGGCACCAGGACGGGCACCATGATCCGCATGGCGCGGCGGGCGGCATCGAGCTTGCGGAGCCTCCTGCGCACGGCGCCGAGTCGGGCTCGTAGGGCGCTCATGCCTGTACACGTCCCAACTCGTTGAGGCGGCGCACCGGCAGGCCGGTCGCGCCCGGGATCTCGTAGGGACTGGGGACGGGGAAGTACGCCTCCAGGAAGGCGGTGACCATGCGCTCCTGGGCGTCCGGGTCCGCGGGCACCACCGTGTCGTTGATGCAGAAGGTGTCGAAGTCCCGGCGCGCGACGAGGCGGTCGAGGCGCTGCTTGGCCTTCTCGTCGCCGATGTCGATGTACGTGTACCGCAGGTCCGCCACCGTCGCCCGGGCCGAGTGGTAGGCGTGGTAGTGGTGCAGCGAGGAGGCGATGGGAACGTCGTGCGGGGAGCGGAAGGTCGCGTGCTGCGTGGTCCAGTGGGCCCGCTCGTAGACCTGCTCGATCTCGGAGAGCACGCTGCGCCGCAGCGCGTGCGGCGTGTGCTTCATCTTCTGGGAGATGAAGGTGCCGAACTGCTGGGAGATCAGGCTGCGGCTGTTGCGGCCCGCCGCGTTGACCGGAAGGTCCGCGTCGCCGCCCCGGCTGGAGGGGATGAGGGCCTTGGACATGAAGAACTTGGTCAGGCCGTTGGGGTGGAAGAAGTGCCCGGGCTCCACGGGTCTGCCGAAGAACACGTCGTCGTTGAGGTAGAGGAAGTGCTCCGAGAGCCCCTCGATGTGGTGCAGCTGGCTCTCGATGGCGTGCGAGTTGAACGTCGGGAGCGCGGAGGGGTCGGAGAAGATCTCGCGGTGGTCGACCACGCGCAGGCCGGGGTACTCCGTGTTGAGCCAGCCCGGGGCCTGGCCGGCGGTGACCAGGTAGATGTGGCGCACCCACGGGGCGTACTGGTGGATCGAGCGCAGCGAGTAGCGCAGCTCGTCCCGGCTCTTGAAGCGGGAGTCGTTGGCGGCCTGTTCGTGCAGGGGCGCCCCGGCGCTCGCGCCCACGCCGCCGCGGGCCGCTTCCTTGCCTGCCCGCCAGACCGGGTCGGAGTCGTCGACCCAGGTGTAGACGACGTCGACGGGGTAGAGGTGGTCGCCCGGGAGCGGCGCGGTGAACTCGGTCAGCGTGCGCGTCAGGCCGGTGGCGTAGAGCTGGGGGACGGGGCTGAAGAGCTTCTGCTCGGCCAGCCGGCGCTCTTCGCTGACGCCGGCGGCGGTCACGACGCTGTTGGGGCGCGGAGCCACGTACTCCCCGCCGTCCTGGTCCCAGAATTCGAGTTCGACGCCGGACTCGGGGCCGAAGACGAGGTGTCCGGAGGGGTCGCAGACGTTCCAGGCCAGCCGGAGCACCTTGGTGTGGCGGAGCCTGCGCCAGGTGGGGGCGGCGGACCCGGAGCGCATGGTGGCGCCCGAAGCCTCGCCCACGTAGCCGGGGTTGTGCCCGAAGCCGATCTGGAGGACCTCCTCCAGGTCCTCGCGATGGACGGACGGGACGGCCACGCAGGGCAGCCGGTTCGCGGTGCCGCGTATGCAGAAGAAGTCGATGTCCGCTTCCTCGAGCATGCTGACCAGGAGGTGCAGGTTGCGGGCGCGTGCGGCCCATTCGGTGGCGCCCGGCACGACGACGGCCCTGACGTGCTTGCCTCCGAGGCGTACGACGCGGATCGCGCCGCGCGCGCTGTGCCGGGCACCCCGGCTCCTGCCGCCGAGGGCGCGGACCGCCAGGGCGGTGCGCAGCGTGTCGAAGGATGCGAGGAAGGCCATGACAGCCTGGCGCAGGGGACGCGGCACCTTGCGAACGATCTTGCGGCGGGCTCGTACGGGCAGCAGCGAGCGGTAGGACGCGACCAGAGCACTCGCCTCAGGGTTCTTGAGGCTCACAGACTTCCGTACCTTCCGTCACACGCCACCGCCCATGTCCCCCACGCCTCGGCGTACGGGACACCCCCGTCAGAACAATGACTGGAAGGTGTACTACGGGTGTCCGTCCCGTGGCGACTGATCCAGCATTACCCAACCTTTACATGGCTGATTACGAGGCGTCCATCAATGGCCATCGTTTCCGGGGTCCCGTTACCGAGCTGAAATGAACTTGCGGCGCATCAGGGGTTTCGATGTGGAGGTCATCACAGTAAGGTCCGCCCGCACCCAGGAGAACAAGGGGCGAAGAGGGAAGAATACGGTCAGATCTGGACGGAACGGTCCATTGTGAAACCGCCCTCGACCCCTTGCCGGGCCACTCGGAGCCTGCCGTCCGCGTCGAGGAACGCGGCCACGACGCGGCCCGTCCGATCGAGCGCGAGGGCGGGCGCTGCGGCGCACCATTCACCGGTCGGCGCCCACCACACTCCCGCACCCTCGTTCCCCGTGCCGAACGCGCCGAGGACGACCTGGCCGTCGAGGCCGCGGTAGGCCAGCACCGTGCAGTCGTAGCCGTCGATCATCGTCCGCACCACCGCGACGCGGCCCCCGTCCGCGCTGCCGCCCAGCGGGATCACCCACCCTCCGTCCCGGTAGGCCTGGATTCCCGTGGTCGCCTGGTCGGTCCAGTAGTAGGTGACCCGGCCCGGGGCCGTCTCGATCCCCACCGCGCTCTGCTCGACCGGCGCGAACGGCAGGTCCGGGGTGCGCGCCAGCGGCTCGTCCGCCCCCGGCTGGTAGCAGCGCATCGTCCCGGCGGCGATCGGCACCAGGGCCTCCATCAGCCCCGACGCGTGGGGCACCGGCGCCATGTCGGAGCGCGTGCCCTGGCACTTGATGCCCTGCCAGGGAAGCCACTTGCCGGTGGCCGACTCACGGCGCACCGCGAGGGCGCCGGAGGCATTGGCGAGGAAGACGTACGCCGACCCGTTCGCGGCGACCGAGACGACCGGGCTGCCGATGTACGGAGCCCGGGCCGGATCCTTGTGCGGGTTGCCCAGGGAGGTCCACTCACCGAGGGGCCGGCCGGTCTGGTACTGGATCGCGTGCGCCAGCTCGACGCTGTCGCCGCCCTTGCCGCGCACGGTGCGGCGGCCCACGAAGTGGACGAAGCCGTTGGGTCCCTGGGCCACCGACAGCGCGGCCATGTCCGGAGCGGCGAAGTAGTCCGGCCCCCGCCAGTGCGGCCCGCCGGGCGTGGTCTCGGTCCAGCGCAGCAGCCCGCCCGGGGTGCGCGCGTACGCCGACAGCAGGCCCTCGGGACCCCGCACCAGCCAGCGGCCGTCGAGCACGGAACGGGGGCCGTCCGGCCCGGTTCCCGTGCCCCGTCGGGCAGTTGCCCCCGCGCCGTCCTGCTGCACGCCGGCTCCCGATCTCGACCGCATGACGTTGCCCTCCAGCGTTTCGCGCGGCCCGGCAGCGGCCACATCGTGCGGATTCTAGTTCGAGAGACGGATCCGGCGGTCCCGGACCCGGGGCGCACGCCAGTCGCAATATCTGTCTATAGTGCACGGTCAGCGTGGCATAAGCGGGTGTCGGCCGAGCCGCCCCGGATCCCGCCGCTCCAGCGCCCCGCTCCACCGCCCACGCCGGCCCGACGATTGAGGACTGAAGCAGGATGAGCCAGGACGTCCAGACACCGGACCGCCGCCCAGCCCCCGGCACGTCGACGGGAAGAGGACGCAAGCGGGTGCGCACCCGCGGGCAGCGCATCAGGCGGGGTGTCCTGCTGACCCTCCTGGTCCTGATCGTCGCCGCGGGCGGCACGGGCTGGTGGGCGTACAGCCACCTGAACGACAACATCAAGAGCGTCGACCTGGACCAGACGCTCGGCACGGACAACCGGCCGGCGAAGGTCCCGGACAGCGGGCAGAACATCCTGGTGCTCGGCTCCGACTCGCGCGCCGGCGCCAACGGGGAACTCGACCACGGCGATGTGAGCGGCTCCCGCTCGGACACCAACATGCTGGTGCACATACCCGAGGGCCGTAAGAAGGCCACCGCGATCAGCATCCCCCGCGACACCCTCGTCACCCGGCCCGACTGCAAGGACGAGAAGGGCAAGACCGTCGCCGGCGCAAAGCGCGTCATGATCAACAGCGTCATCGGGGTCGGCGGCCCGGCCTGTGTCGTCAAGACCGTCGAGGACATGTCCGGCGTCCGCGTCGACCACCTCGTCAAGGTGGAGTTCGCCGGCTTCAAGGAGCTGGTGGACGCGCTGGGCGGCGTCAACGTCACCCTCGACAAGCCCATCAAGGGCGGCCTGAACCTCGACGCGGGCACGCACCGCCTCAACGGCACCGACTCCCTCAAGTTCGTTCGCACGCGCCACGGTTACGGCGACGGCAGCGACCTCGGGCGCATCGACCTGCAGCAGAAGTTCATGCTGGCGATGCTGTCCGAGATCAAGAACCAGGACGCCCTCGGCAACCCGGCCCGGCTCTACAAGCTCGCCAACGCCGGCACGAAGGCCCTGACCACCGACTCGCAGCTCGGCTCCCTCAAGGGCCTGGCGGACTTCGCCTCCAGCATGAAGGGCGTCGACCCCGACACCATGGAGACGATCATGCTGCCGGTCGCCTACGACAAGATCGACAAGGCCCGAGTCGTCGCCGCGGAACCGCAGGCCGGCCAGCTCTGGGAGGCCCTGCGCAAGGACCAGCCGATCCCGGCCGCGGCCAAGAAGTCCCCCGCCACCGGCGGCTGACACCCCCCGCATCCGCCTCGTAGGCACCGGCCCCCCGCGGGCCGGTGCCTACGAGCCGTTCGCGGCCGGTTCCTACGGGCCGTTCGCGCCCGGCACGCGTTCAGCGGCCCTCGCGCGCCGGGTTCGGGGTCATGCCCTCGCCCCGGCCCAGCCGGCTGTGCTTCTTCCCGTAGAGGTAGTAGACAGCGATGCCGAGCACCATCCAGATCCCGAAGCGCAGCCAGGTCTCGGCCGGCAGGTTCAGCATCAGCCAGACCGACGCGGCGATCGACAGGATGGGCACCAGCGGCACCCACGGGGTGCGGAAGGCCCGGTGCAGGTCGGGCCGGGTGCGGCGCAGGACCATCACGCCGAGCGCGACGACGACGAAGGCGAAGAGCGTGCCGATGTTCACCAGGGTCGCCAGCTCGTTGATGCTGGTGAATCCGGCGACGATCGCGATGATCACGCCGAGCAGGATGGTCGGCCGGTAGGGCGTACGGAACTTCGGGTGGGTCCGCGAGAAGAACCGCGGCAGCAGTCCGTCGCGGCTCATCGCGAAGAACACCCGGGTCTGGCCGAGCAGCAGGATCATGCAGACCGTGGTCAGGCCCACCGCGGCGCCGAAGCTGATGATGCCTCCGTAGACCGGATGACCGGCGGATTTGAAGGCGTCGGCCAGCGGGGCGCTGACGGAGAGCTCCTTGTAGTTCTGCATGCCGGTCACCACGATCGAGACCGCCACGTAGAGCACGGTGCAGATGATCAGCGAGCCGAGGATGCCGCGCGGCATGTCCCGCTGCGGCAGCTTGGTCTCCTCGGCGGCAGTGGCCACCACGTCGAAGCCGATGAAGGCGAAGAAGACCACGGAGGCGGCGGTGAAGATGCCCATGATGCCGAAGTTGGTGGGCTCGTAGCCGAAGATGAGCTGGACGAGCGGGGCATCCAGTCCGGAGCCGCCCGTCTGGGGTTCGGCCGGCGGGATGAACGGCGTGTAGTTGGACTTCGTGGTGAAGAACGCGCCCGCGATGATCACGATGAGCACCACCGTGACCTTGATCGCGACGACCACCGCGGTGATCCGCGCGGACAACTTCACCCCGACGACCAGGATCGCGGTGAGCACCAGGACCAGGACGAAGGCGAGCAGGTCGAAGCTGCCGCCCGGAACGTCGGGCCCCTGGAGCGAGGCGGGCAGGTGGAGGCCTGCGTTGTCCATGAGCGAGCGGACGTACCCCGACCAGCCGACGGCGACGACCGCGGTGCCGAGCGCGAACTCCAGCACGAGGTCCCAGCCGATGATCCAGGCGGGCAGCTCGCCGATCGAGGCGTACGAGAAGGTGTACGCGGATCCGGCCACCGGGACGGTGGAGGCGAACTCGGCGTAGCACAGGGCGGCCAGCGCGCACACGACGCCTGCGGCGACGAAAGCGAGGGCCGTGGAGGGTCCGGCGGTCTCCTTGGCGACCTTGCCCGTGAGGACGAAGATGCCGGTGCCGATGATCACGCCGACGCCGAAGACGGTCAGGTCCCAGGAGGAGAGCGACTTCTTGAGCGCGTGTTCCGGCTCTTCCGTGTCGAGGATCGACTGTTCGACTGATTTGGTACGGAAGGGACTCTTCAGGTTCCTACTCACCGACGCACCTCCGCAGGGCAGACCGCATCGAAACGAAACGGGCCGGAAGGCCCACCCTTCAAGGGTGAACCTCCCGGCCCGTGGCGTGCAACCGCAGATGATCAGTCGGGCTCAGTCGACGGCGGCGGCCGGCTCGCTGTCGTAGCGCCCGTCCAGCTTGGCCACCAGGCCCGTGACCTGCCGCGCGATGTCCGGAGCGGTCAGACCGATCTCGGCCATGACCTCCTTGCGCGTGGCGTGGTCCAGGAACCGCTGCGGAATGCCGAAGTCGCGCAGCGGTACGTCGACCCCCGCGTCCCGCAGTGCCTGCGCGACGGCGGAGCCCACACCGCCGGTGCGGCTGTTGTCCTCCACGGTGACGACCACGCGGTGGCGGTCGGCGAGCGGGGCCAGGGCCTCGTCCACCGGCTTGACCCAGCGCGGGTCGACCACGGTCGTGGAGATGCCCTGCTTGTCGAGCAGGTCGGCGATCTCCAGGCACATCGGGGCGAGTGCGCCGACCGAGACGAGCAGTACGTCCGGCCGGGTGACCTCGTCGGCCGGACGGCGCAGCACGTCCATGCCGCCGATCCTGCCGACGGCCGGGACGGCCGGGCCGACGACGCCCTTGGAGAAGCGCACGACGGTCGGCGCGTCCTTCACCAGGACGGCCTCGTTCAGCTGCGCGCGCAGCTGCTCGGCGTCGCGCGGGGCCGCCAGGCGCAGGCCCGGAACCACCTGCAGGATGGACATATCCCACATGCCGTTGTGGGAGGCGCCGTCGGTGCCGGTGACACCGGCGCGGTCCAGGACGAAGGTGACCCCGCACTTGTGCAGGGCCACGTCCATCAGGACCTGGTCGAAGGCGCGGTTGAGGAAGGTCGCGTACACGGCGAAGACCGGGTGGGCGCCGCCGGAGGCCAGGCCGGCCGCCGAGGTGGCGCCGTGCTGCTCGGCGATGCCGACGTCGAAGATGCGGTCCGGGTAGGCGTCGGCGAACTTCTTCAGGCCGACGGGCTGGAGCATGGCCGCGGTGATGGCGACGATGTCCTTGCGCTCCCTGCCGAGCTTGACCATCTCGTCGGCGAAGACGGAGGTCCAGCTGGCGGCGTCGGTGGAGACCGGCAGACCGGTGTCCGGGTGGATGACGCCGACCGCGTGGAAGCGGTCCGCCTCGTCCTTGACGGCCGGCTCGTAGCCCCGGCCCTTCTGGGTGAGGCAGTGCACGATGACCGGCCCGCTGAAGCGCTTGGCACGCTGCAGGGCCGATTCCAGGGCCTCGATGTCGTGGCCGTCGATGGGCCCGATGTACTTCAGGCCGAGGTCCTCGAACATGCCCTGCGGGGCGATGAAGTCCTTGAGGCCCTTCTTGGCGCCGTGCAGGGTCTCGTAGAGCGGCTTCCCGACGACCGGGGTGCGCTCCAGGAGGTCCTTGCCGCGGGCCAGGAAGCGCTCGTAGCCGTCCGTGGTGCGCAGGGTGGCCAGGTGGTTCGCGAGGCCGCCGATGGTGGGGCCGTACGAGCGCTCGTTGTCGTTGACGACGATCACCAGGGGGCGGTCCTTGGCGGCGGCGATGTT
Source organism: Streptomyces sp. NPDC059957 (assembly GCF_042730015.1). Lineage (NCBI taxonomy): Bacteria > Bacillati > Actinomycetota > Actinomycetes > Kitasatosporales > Streptomycetaceae > Streptomyces > Streptomyces sp. NPDC059957. The sequence goes on from NZ_JBHWMB010000064.1 coordinate 29,998, forward strand.
GTTCAGCGCCTCCCAGGCCATGCCGCCGGTGAGGGCGCCGTCGCCGATGACCGCCGCGACGTGGTGGTCCTCCTTGCCGAGCACCTCGTTGGCCTTCGCGAAGCCGTCGGCCCAGCCCAGCACGGTGGACGCGTGCGAGTTCTCGATCACGTCGTGCTCGGATTCGGCGCGCGAGGGGTAGCCCGACAGGCCGCCCTTCGTGCGCAGGCCGGCGAAGTCCTGGCGGCCGGTGAGCAGCTTGTGCACGTAGGCCTGGTGGCCGGTGTCGAAGAGGACCTTGTCCTTGGGCGAGTCGAACACCCTGTGCAGAGCGATCGTCAGCTCGACGACACCGAGGTTGGGGCCGAGGTGCCCGCCGGTCTTGGAGACGGCGTCGACGAGGAAGGTCCTGATCTCTGCGGCGAGCCGCTCGAGCTCCTCCTGGCTGAGCCGGTCCAGATCGCGCGGTCCCTTGATGCGGGTCAGCAGCACCCGTGCCTCCTTGCAGTCGCTTGCTGGTCTGCCGAGTCTAATGTTCGCCACTTGGGCGTCAGTAAAGCGCGGTCCCGGTCAGGTCACACCTTTGTCATACCTGTACACATCAGCACGGAGTCACACCGCCCAAAAGGGTGTTTACCCGTACATCTGTACGTACACGCCTACGCGCAGATGCCCGGCGCCACATCAAGTGGCACCGGGCACTGTGACGGTTCTTACCGCCGGATCACGCTCCGCGCACGCCGGTCAGGCGCGCCCGGCCGTCTTCTGCGTCTTGCGGGTGATCGAGTCGATCACCACGGTGGCGAGGAGGACCGCGCCGGTGATCATGTACTGGATCGGCGTCGCGATTCCCTCCAGGGCCAGACCGTACTGGATGGAGGTGATGACCATGACGCCGAGGAGGGCGTTCCAGGTCCGGCCGCGGCCGCCGAAGAGGCTGGTGCCGCCGATGACGGCCGCCGCGATCACGTTCATCAGCAGGTCGCCGGCGCCGGCGCTCTGGTTCGCCGCCGCGATCTTGGAGGCCCAGAAGAGGCCGCCGATGGCCGCGAAGGTGCCGGCGATCGCGAAGACCGTGATCCGGACCCGGTTGACGTTGATGCCGGCGCGCCGGGAGGCCTCGACGCTGCCGCCGAGGGCGAAGACCTGACGGCCGAAGGTGGTGCGCCGCAGGAGGAAGTCCGTGCCGACCAGAGCCAGCAGGAAGAGCACGATCGCCAGCGGCAGGCCCTTGTACTGGTTGAACACCATGGCCGGACCGAAGGTGAACACCGCGAGGAGCCCGGTGCGCAGCAGGATCTCGCCGAGCGGCCGGGAGGGGACCCCGGCGGCCGCGCGGCGCCGGTTGTCGGAGAACGTGGCGAGGAAGTACCCGGCCACGGCGAGGGCGGCGAGCCCGTAGCCGACGGCCACGTCCGAGAAGAAGTACGTGGTCAGCTGCCCGACCACACCCTCGGAGTCGAGGTTGATCGTGCCGTTGCTGCCGAGGATCTGCAGCATGGCGCCGGACCAGAAGAGCAGGCCCGACAGGGTGACGGCGAAGGCCGGGGCGCCGATCTTGGCGAAGAAGAAGCCGTGGAGGGAGCCGATCAGGGCGCCTCCGGCGATCGCCGCGAGGATGGCCAGCCATTCGTTGACGCCGTTGGTGACCGAGAGGACGGCCACGATCGCGCCCGAGACGCCGCTGACCGAGCCGACCGAGAGGTCGATCTCGCCGAGCAGCAGCACGAAGATGATGCCGACCGCCATCATGCCGGTGGCCGTCATCGTGATCGCGATGTTGGTGAGGTTCTCGGCGCCGAGGAAGTTCGAGTTCAGGCCCTGGAAGATGCTCCAGATGATGATCAGGCCGAGGACGACGGGCACGGAGCCCAGGTCGCCGGCCTTGAGCTTGCGGCCGAACTCGTTCACGTACCCGGCGAGGCCCTGCTCGCGTACGAGCAGGCGGGGGTCCACGGCCGGGATGGCGTCGTGGGCGGCAGCCGGATTGACGGGGTCTATGTGCTGGGTGCTCACTTGCGGGCCTCCCCGGTGCGGGCCGCCCGGCGGGTCACGGCGTTGTCCGTGGCCCCGGTGATGGCGGAGATGATCTCTTCCTGCGACGTGTCCTTCACGGAGAAGACGCCGTTGTTGCGGCCCAGCCGCAGGACGGCCACCTTGTCGGCCACGGCCTTCACGTCGGCCATGTTGTGGCTGATGAGGATGACGGCGTGACCGCGCTCGCGCAGCCGCTCGACCAGGTCGAGCACCTGTGCGGTCTGCTCGACGCCGAGGGCGGCGGTGGGCTCGTCGAGGATCACGAGCTGGGGCTCGCCCAGCATGGAGCGGGCGATCGCCACGGTCTGGCGCTGACCGCCGGAGAGCGAGGCGATGGGGATGCGGACACTGGGGATCCGGATGGACAGGGTGGTCAGGAGCTCGCGTGCGCGCCGCTCCATCTCCACCTCGTCGAGGATGCCGCGCCGCTTGAGCTCGCGTCCCAGGAAGAGGTTGCCGACGACGTCGATGTTGTCGCACAGCGCGAGGTCCTGGTAGACCGTCGCGATGCCCAGGTTCTGGGCGTCGTGGGGCTTGGTGATCGAGACCGGGCGGCCCTCCCACTCGATGACTCCGTCATCGATGGGGTGCACGCCGGCGATCGTCTTGACCAGCGTGGACTTACCGGCGCCGTTGTCGCCGACGAGGGCGACCACCTCGCCGGAGTGGATCTCGAGTTCTACGTCGGTGAGGGCCTGAACGGCGCCGAACCGCTTCGAGACCCCTCGCAACGCCAGTACGGGCGCAGCGGACACATGAACCATCTCCTTGCCGCCTGACCGGCGGGGATGTCGTGCAAAAGAGCAGGACCACGGGGGATTTGAGAGAAACGAATCTGCTCGAGAGGAACGAATCTGCTCGAGAGAATCGTTTCTGTCCGGCGCCCCGCCAGTGGCGGGATGGAGGCGGGGACGCCGGACAGGCTTGGGGGCCGCTCGGCGGACCGAGCGGCGGGGGGCCTTACTGCAGGCCGATGGCGGCGCAGGCGGCCGCGTACTTGTCGGTGCAGATCTCGGCGACCGTGTACACGTTGTCGCGGACGACGGTGTCCTTGACGTTCGCCTTGGTCAGCGAGACGACCGGGATCAGCAGCGACGGGACGCCCTTGGTGGTGGGGCTGTCGACCTTCGCGGTGGCGGTGGTCGCGATCGGCTCGCCCTTGGCGAGGGCCACGGCCATCTTCGCGGCGGCCTCGGCCTCGGGGGCGTACGGCTTGTAGACGCTCATGAACTGCTCGCCCGCGACGATCCGCTGCACACCGGCGAGTTCGGCGTCCTGGCCCGTGACCGGGGGCAGGGGGGACACGCCGGCGGCCTTGAGGGCGGTGATGATGCCGCCGGCCATGCCGTCGTTGGCGGAGTAGACGCCGATGACCTTGTCCTTGCCGAGCGCGGAGAGTGCGGCCGCCATGTTGGTGTTGGCGTTCTCCGGCTTCCACTCGACGGTGTCGTACTCCTTGCCGACGTTCACGTTGCCGTCGAGGACGGAGTGTGCGCCCTTCTTGAACAGCGCGGCGTTCGGGTCGGTGACCGAGCCGTTCATCATGACGATCTGGCCGTCCTTGGCCTTGGCGCCCAGGGCCTCCAGCAGCGCCTTGCCCTGGACCTTGCCGACCTCTTCGTTGTCGAAGGAGGTGTAGGCGTCGATCGGGCCCTCGGCCAGGCGGTCGTAGGCCACGACCGGGATGCCGGCCTCCTTGGCCTTCTTGACCGAGCCTGCGATGGCCTTGGAGTCCACCGCGTCGATGATCAGGACGTTCACCTTGTTGGTGATCATCGTGTCGACCTGGGAGTTCTGCGTGGTCGCGTCCTGCTTGGCGTTGGCGTAGACGACCTCGCCCTTGCCCGCGGTGAGGTCCTTGACCGCCTTCTCGATGAGCGGCTTGTCGAACTTCTCGTAACGCGCGGTCTGGTTCTCCGGCAGGAGCAGACCGACCTTGATCGCGCCGCCCTTGACCGCGCCGGTGGCGTTGTCCTTCTTGTCCCCGGACTCCTTCGCGCTGCCGCAAGCGGCGAGCGAGACGGCCATGGTGCCGGCGGCAACGGCGACGGCGACTCTGCGCATACGCGTGTTCATTACTTGAACCTCCCTGACGAGGCCGCAGCACTGCGGCCGAGGTGGATGTGAGTCAACCCCGGCCGCGAGTTTGTCGTCAAGGAGTGAATGCTTAACGAGATGACAACGACGCCATTCGTTATCTAACTGAAGACAAGACGGCGGGAGCTCGCACTCCACTTCCATTTTCCGCCAAAAGCGTCGAATCGCCCATCTCACTCAGTACGAGGGCCAGCGCGCCCAGCACCTCGGCCCGCCCGCCCAGGGACCCCGTGAGCACCGACAACTGGCGGGCCGCACTGGGGATCGCATACCTCCCCACTGATTCACGGATGGGGGCCAGGACCAGTTCACCGGCGTCCGCGAGAGACCCGCCCAGGACCACCCGGCTCGGGTTCAGGAGATTGCACAGACTGGCCACGCCGCTGCCGATGTGGCGGCCCACGTCGGTGATGACGCGACGGCAGCCGGGGTCCCCGTCCCGGGCCAGTTCCACCACCCGTTCCATCGTCAACTCCGGTCCGTGGCTGCCCTGCAGGAGCGGCAGCACGTACCGGGCGGCGGCGAAGGTCTCCAGGCAGCCGCGGTTGCCGCAGCGGCAGACCGGACCCGATTCGTCGAGCGTGATGTGCCCGATCTCGCCGGCGGTGCCACCGGGTCCGCGGTAGATCTGGCCGTTGATGACCAGCCCCGCGCCGACGCCGCTGGCGACCTTGATGTAGGCCAGGTCTTTTACTCCCCGGCCGCTCCCCCAGACGAGTTCGCCCAGCGCGCCGAGGTTCGCGTCGTTGTCCACGTACACCGGTACGCCCAGGCGCTGCGAGAGCTCCCGCCGCGGGTTGATCCCGGCCCAGCCCGGCAGGATCGCGGTGGACCCGAGGGTGCCGGACTCCAGGTCGATGGGGCCCGGTACGCCGAGCCCGACGCCGATGACCTTGTCGCGGCCGATCCCGATGCCCTCGACGAGCCGCCCCACCAGGGCTTCCGCCCGGTCGAAGCCGTCGACCCAGGAGGCGTCCACGTCCAGCGGCTCGGATTCCTCGGCCAGTACCTGGTGGGCCAGGTTCCCCACGGCCACCCGCAGGTGGGTGTGGCCGAAGTCCACGCCGATCACGATGCCGGCGTCACCGTGGAGCGAGACGCTGCGCGCCCGCCTGCCACCGGCGGAGGTGTCCGTGACCTCGACGGTCCCGGCCTCCTTGAGTTCCCGGACGATGTTGGAGACCGTGGCCGCCGACAGTCCGGTGCTCCGGGCGATCTCCGCCTGGGTCAGCGAACCGGCGAGCCGTACCGCCCGTACGACGCGCTCCAGATTGGCGCGATGCAGTGAAGACTGCGATCCGGGAGTCTGCACGACTCATCCACTCCTGCCCATAAGCAACGGCAAGCCGTCGCCCCCCGGCCGGGGCCGTCAGCTGCTGTGTGCTCCAGCTGACACGAGACCCCGGCGTCTCTCCAACTTGTGAACCTTAAGTCGAGCCTTTGCGCCCCGCGACGTCAAGAGGCCGCCACAGTACGAATCGGCTCCTACCGGTCATAAGTATGAGAGAAACCTCCATCCTGATCGTGCTACGGTCGCCGTGGCGCTGGTCATCACGGTCTTCACGGCCGGATCGGGCGCCCTCTGTCATGCAAGCGCTACGCAAGGAGGTGTTCGGGATGAGTCCCGATCGAAGTCCTTGCAGCGCTCTCTTCGGCTGAGCTCCCTGAGCGGCCGGTCTCTCTTCGAGTGTGCACGCCCGCGGCCCCTCGCCGCTTCGCTGCGTCTCTGCATTCATCTTCGTAACCCCTTCCGCACGCCCTGGCGCTTCCGTCGGGCGCGCGTCATCCATGCCCATCGGCGTGCCTTCTCGGCCTGTGTGCCCTTTCGCGCCGACCCATGATCACTCCACGTGACCGCGCGGCTTCGCGCTGCCCGGACACCGTGGAGGGAGGTTTTTGCCATGACCATGCTCACCCCTCGTACCCCCACGAAGCTCGCACCCCCGGGCCGGGCCCGCCGCGAACGCAAGACCGCCGAGCTGGAGGCCCGCACCCGGGTCGTCGGCGAGCGACTCGCGGAGATCAGCGCCCGTCCGGGCGTCCGGGTCCTCCAGGACGTGGACGCCTCCCGCAACGGCCTCACCCACGCCGAGGCCGCGCTGCGTCTGGAGCGCCACGGCTCCAACGTCATCGCCCAGGAGCGCGCCCCGCGCTGGTACGTCCAGCTGGCGAAGGCGTACGCGAACCCCTTCATCGCCGTCCTGGTCTTCCTGGCGGCCGTCATGTACTGGCAGGAGCCCGGCGACCCGGGCGTCATCATCCTCTCGGTGATGGTCGGGATCAGCGGCCTGCTGCGCTTCTGGCAGGAGTACCGCTCGGGCCGGGCGGCCGACGCCCTCAAGCAGCTCGTCACCACCACCTGCGCGGTGCAGCGCCGGGCCGGCAGCGGCTCGGGACCCACCACCTTCGAGATCCCGATGGACCAGGTGGTCCCGGGCGACGTGGTCAAGCTGGCCGCCGGCGACCTGATCCCGGCCGACCTCCGGCTGATCACCGCCAAGGACCTGATGGTCAGCCAGGCCGCCCTGTCCGGGGAGTCCCTGCCGGTCGCCAAGGCCGACACCCGCACGGACGACCTCGGCCAGAGCGAGACCACCGACCCCGTCGAGGCCGACAACCTCTGCCTGATGGGCACCTCGGTGACCTCCGGCACCGCCACCGGACTCGTCGTCGCCACGGGCTCCGACACCTACTTCGGCTCGATGGCCGGTTCCCTGGTCGGCGAGCGCCCCGAGACCAACTTCGACACCGGGGTGCGCAAGGTCAGCTTCCTGCTGATCCGCTTCATGCTGGTGATGGTCCCCGTGGTCTTCATGATCAACGGCTTCACCAAGGGCGACTGGGAGGCCGCCTTCCTCCTCGGCATCGCCGTCGCGGTCGGCCTGACGCCCGAGATGCTGCCGATGGTCGTCTCCGCCAACCTGGCGCGCGGCGCGGTGGCCATGTCCAAGCGCAAGGTGGTCGTCAAGCGCCTCAACGCCATCCAGAACCTGGGCGCGATGGACGTGCTCTGCACGGACAAGACCGGCACCCTCACCGAGGACCGGATCGTCCTGGACCGCTACCTCGACGTGCACGGCGACGAGGACAACGAGGTCCTGGAGTACGGCTACCTCAACGCGCACTTCCAGACGGGTCTGAAGAACCTGATGGACCAGGCGGTCATCGACCGCGTGGGCGAGGCCGAGGAGGTTGTCGTCGACGCTCGTTTCTCGATGGTCGACGAGATCCCCTTCGACTTCGCCCGGCGCCGGATGTCCGTGGTCCTGAACCGCAACAGCATCGTGGGCGGCGCCGGCCGGCCCGAGCACGTCATGATCACCAAGGGCGCCGTCGAGGAAGTCCTCTCCCTGTGCACCCACATGACGGACCGCGGGCGGAAGGTCGAGCTGACCGAACAGCTCCGGTGGCACGTCACCCGCATCGCCGAGGACAACAACCGCCAGGGCCTGCGCGTCCTCGCCGTCGCCACCCGCACGATGGACACCCCCCGGGACACCTACTCGGTGGCCGACGAGGACCGGCTGACCCTGGTCGGCTTCCTCGCCTTCCTCGACCCGCCGAAGGCCGACGCCGCCCTGGCCCTCCAGGGCCTGGCCGACAAGGGCATCGCGGTCAAGGTGGTCACCGGCGACAACGAGCTCGTCGCGGCCCGGGTCTGCGCCGATGTCGGCCTGACCGTCGGCCACGTGGTCGGCGGCACCGAGATCGACGCCCTCGACGACGCCGAACTGCGCGCGCTGGCCGCCCGTACGACCGTCTTTGCCAAGATCAACCCGGTCCAGAAGGCCCGGATCGTACGGGCCCTGCAGGCCGACGGCCACACGGTCGGCTTCCTTGGGGACGGCATCAACGACGCGGCCGCGCTGCGCGACGCGGACGTCGGCATCTCGGTGGACACCGCCGTGGACATCGCCAAGGAGTCCGCCGACATCATCCTGCTGGAGAAGGACCTGACCGTCCTGGAGCAGGGCGTGATCCAGGGCCGGACCACCTTCGGCAACACGATCAAGTACATCAAGATGACGGCCAGTTCCAACTTCGGCAACGTCTTCTCGGTGCTGGTGGCGAGCGCCTTCATCCCCTTCCAGCCGATGATGGCGATCATGCTGCTGGTGCAGAACCTGGTCTACGACATCGCCCAGCTGGCCACCCCGTGGGACCGGATGGACGAGGAGTACCTGCGCAAGCCCCGCAACTGGGACGCCAAGGGCATCGGCCGCTTCATGCTCTGCATCGGCCCGATCAGCTCGATCTTCGACATCGCGATGTTCGTCATCATGTGGAACGTCTTCGCCGCCAACACCGAGGCCGACCAGGCGCTCTTCCAGTCCGGCTGGTTCATCGAGGGCCTGCTCTCGCAGACCCTGATCGTCCACATGATCCGTACCCGCAAGATCCCCTTCATCCAGTCGCGGGCGTCCTGGCCGGTGATGGTGATGACCGTCCTCGCGGTGCTGACCGGGCTCTTCCTGCCCTTCTCGCCGCTGGCCTCCTCGCTGGGCTTCGTACCCCTGCCCGCGAGCTACTTCCCGTGGCTGATCGGCGTCCTGCTCGCGTACTGCACGCTCACGCAGCTGCTGAAGACCGTGTACATCCGCAAGTTCGGTACCTGGCTCTAAGAGCCGGCGAGGAAGGAAGAAGGGAGAAGGCCGATGATGCTCACCGAATGGGAGATGGCCGGGCACCTGGTCGCGGCGCTCGGATTCGGGGCGGCCATCGGCCTGGAACGGCAGTGGCGGGCCCGGATGGCGGGCCTGCGGACCAACGCTCTGGTGGCGGGCGGGGCCGCGCTGTTCGTACTGCTCTCGCAGTACGGGTTCATGAGCGAGGTCTCGGAGGTCCAGTACGACGGCTCGCGGGTCGCCGCCCAGATCGTCTCGGGAATCGGCTTCCTGGGCGCCGGCGTGATCATGCGCGACGGGCTGAGCGTCCGGGGCCTGAACACGGCCGCCACCCTGTGGTGTTCGGCGGCCGTGGGGTGTCTCGCGGGCACCGGGATGTTCGTCCTGGCGGCCTGCGGCACGGCGGGCGTGGTGGGGGCGAACCTCCTGCTGCGCCCGCTGGGCCGGCGGATGGACCGCGAGCCGGGGGGCGGGGCCGAGGTGGCCACGGACTTCCACTTCGAGGCCGTGTGCCTGGAGGCGGAGGAGGCCCACATCCGCCACCGGCTGGTCGACGCGCTGGGCCGGCCGGGGTACCAGCTGCGCTCCATCCGCAGCCAGGACGGCCCGGAGGCCGGCCTGGTGACGGTGTCCGCGCTGCTGACCGCCGAGGGCGAGGGGGGCCGGATGCTCGAGGAAGCCGTCAGCAACCTCTCTCTCGACCCCTCCGTCTCGGCGGTCAGCTGGTCGGTCGTTCCCGACCCCTCCGCGTGACGCTACTTGAGCGTGGCGGAAGTCAGACCGGCCTGGATCTGCCGCTGGAAGGACAGGTAGACCACCAGCATCGGGATCATCGCGATGGTCACGCCGGCGAACAGCACCGGCAGGTCCGTCTCGTAGCCCATCTGGTACTGCAGCTGGATCAGGCCCTGGGTGAGCATGTAGCGCTCGGGGTCCGATCCGGTCTGCGGCTGCATCAGCACGGACGGCAGGATGTACTGGTTCCACTGCCCCAGGATGTTGAATATCCCGACGCTGATCAGGCCGGGCTTGGCCATCGGCAGCATCACCTGGAAGAAGATCCGGGTGTGCGAGGCACCGTCGATCACCGCCGCCTCGTGCACGGCCGTCGGCAGCGTCCGGAAGAACGAGTGCATGAAGAAGACGGTGAACGGCATCGAGTACGCCACGTACACCAGGATCAGGCCCTGGTATGAGTTGAGCATGTCCAGCCGCTTCACCATGAAGAACAGCGGGACGAGCGCCAGGAAGACCGGGAACATGGCCCCGCTGACGAAGAAGTAGTAGATCGGCCGGTTGCCCGCGAAGGGGTAGCGGGCCAGGACGTACGCGGCCATCGAGCCGAGCAGCATCGTCAGCGGGACCGAGAACACCATCACGATCAGCGTGTTGGCGAAGTAGTCCCCGATGCCCTTGTCCCAGGCGCGCCCGAAGGCGTCGAACTCCCAGTGCGCCGGCCAGCTCAGGGCCGAGCTGCCGATCTGCACGTCGGTCTTGAACGAGCCGAGCACCAGCCAGATCAGCGGCAGGACGATCATTATCCCCCACACGGCGAGGAAGCCGTGCGAGAAGACGTTGAGCACCATGCCGTCGGAACCGCTCTTGCTCCCGCGGGGCTGCCCGGTGGCGGCGGAACGCTTCTCCGCGGCCGCCTCGCCCGGTGCTTTGATCACAGTGGTCATCGTGGTCTCCCGCTAGAACTCGACGTGCTCGCGGCGAGTGGCCCGCAGCGTGATGGCGGAGAGGATCAGGGTGAGGACGAGCATCACGACCCCCATGGCACATGCGTAGCCCGCATTGCCGAAGTAGAGGAAGTTACGCATCAGCACCGTCGCCATGACCTCGCTGTGGTGGTCCGGTCCGCCGCCGAACTGGCCCGAGGTCATGGTCGACACGAGGACGAACATGTCCATCGCGGCGATGCCCAGATAGACCGCGGAGGTCTGCACAGAATCCCACAGCAGGGGCAGCGTGACCTTGAAGAAGGTCTGGGCGCGCCCCGCGCCGTCGAGCAGTGCGGCTTCGTAGATGTCCTTGGGCACGGACTGCATGGCCGCCGAGAACAGGACGAGGTAGAAACCGACCCCGTGCCAGACGACGACGAGCAGCAGGCACCAGAGGACGAAGTTGGGCTCGTTGAGCCATTCGATCGGGTGCGACGGGTCGACCAGACCCAGCTTGACGAGGAATCCATTCAGCAGGCCCCCCTCGTCGCTGCGGTACACGGCTCCGAAGAGCACCGCGAGGATGGCGAGGGACAGCACCTGCGGGAAGAAGTAGATCACCTTGTAGAGGGCGGAGCCCGCCACTCCCTGGACGCCGCCGGCTCCGCTGCGCCCGCCGGCGTTCAGCATGAAGGCGAAGAACAGGGCGATGAAGATGGTGACCGTCGGGACGAACACCAGGAGCAGCAGATTGTTCAGCAGCGCGCCGCCGAAGACCTCGTCCTTCAGCAAGGCCGAGTAGTTGTCCAGCCCGACGAAGTCGAATGTCGGTGACTGACCCGTCCAGTTGGTGAAGGAATAGCCGAACGTCTGAATGTACGGCCAGATGACAAAGGTCAGGTACAGCGCAAGGGGCAGGATGAGGAAGCCGGCGATGAAGCCGCCCCGCCCCTTGCTGTTCGCTACATGGCTCATGGTGTCCGTCCCTGGTGTTTCCGGGTGCCCGGTGGACGCGGTGTCAGCTGCGCTTGTTGTTCTTGGCGTTCGGGTCCTCGGTCGCCTTGTTTACCGCAGCCTGGGCCCGCTTGATCCATTCCTTGGGCTGGATGCGCTTGGCCATCAGCTCATTGGACGCGTTCTCCAGCTCCGTGGCCATGGCGCTGTACCAGTCCGTGTACCGGTAGTTGAACGTGTTGTCCCCGGCGCCCTTGAGCGCCGCGACGGCCGACTGCGTGCCCGGGCGGAGCTTGACCGTCGGGTCCACGCCGTCCTTGAGGACGGTGAGGGAGTTGGCCTGCTGGGCGAAGAGGGTCGACCACTCGCGGGACAGCATCGAGCGGAGGAACTCCAGGCCGCCGGCCTTGTTGGCGGCCTTCTCCGGGACGATGAAGGGCTCGCCGGCGCCGGCGCGGATGGCCTCGAAGGGCAGCTTGGAGCCTTCCAGCAGCGGCATCGGAAGGAACTGCATGTCGAAGTCTTCCGGGGTCTGCTTGAGCTGCTCGTTCTCCAGCCAGGAGCCGGAGGTGATGAAGGCGGCCTTGTACTGGTTCCACTGGGTCTGGGACTCGGTGTGCGTCAGGCCGTTGGTGCCCGGCATCAGCAGGTCCTTCTCGACCAGCTCGTAGACCGCCTCGACGGCCTCCAGCGCGACCGGGTTGTCCGCGAAGGCGTTCGGCTCGAGGTTGTCGATCGCCTTCATGGCATCCAGGCCGCCCTTCTTGGCGATCAGGTCCATGATGGCGACGTTGATGTAGTACGGGTGCTTGCCCTGGTGGGCCAGGCCGCCGATGCCGGCCGCCTTGGCCTTCTGACAGATGTCCATGAACTCGGCCCAGGTCTTCGGCGCGGTCCAGCCCTTCTCCTTGAAGAGCTTGCCCGAGTACCACAGGCCCCAGACGGTGTAGACGTACTGCAGCGCGACGAACTTGCCGCCGATCATGCCGCTTTCGACGGTCCCGGGCATCAGCGTGTCCCGGACCTTCTTGCTCGGGTCGTCGAGCGACGGGGCGTCGAGCACCACGGTGAGGTCGGCGAGCTGGTTGCCCTTCACGAGCACGTCCAGCTTGATCTGCTGGGCGCCGGAGTCGTCGACGACGTCCGGCGGGTTGCCGCCGTTGAAGCGGGGCTGCAGCTTGGAGGTGATCTCCTGGGTGGCGAGGTGCGAGGAAGTGGTGCCCCACTTCTTGTCGAACGCCGCTTCCCAGGCCTTGGCGTAGTCGTCGCCGTAGCCGCCCTTGAAGACGACCACGTCGAGCTTGCCGCCCTTGGCGACGCCGAACGGGTTCTCCTTGGTGACGGCCACCTTGGACTCGTTGCCCTTGGTCGTCTCTTCGGCGCCGGAGGCGCACGCGGACAGGAAGCTCATCGTCGGAACCGCGATGAGTCCGAGTGCCGCGGAGCGCTTGATCAGGTCCCGGCGGCCGAAGCCCTCACCGTTGCTGTGCTCGCCGTGGGCGGAGGTGGATCCCATGCTCAAGTCCTCGCCTTCGTCAGGAGTGTGAAGGAGGAAGGAAAGTGCGACTGCTGCCGCCCAGCGGACATCACCGCAGGTCCCCGCCATCCCCCCGTCCGGAGCCGCTCGTTTCGCGGTGACCCGGACGGGCACAGGTATAGTCCACTTCCGCTCCTGTGAGCAAGATCATGTACCGGTATGGGCCCCTACTTTTCCGAGTTGAGACCTCACCGTCACCTGAGCCGGACCGTGGGAGCCGCCCGCAAAAACGGAAGGGCCGTACCCCCTTAACGGAGGTACGGCCCTTTGGTGCCGGTATGCGCTGTGTGCTTAGCCGCGGATGAGGTTGCGGAGCACGTACTGCATGATGCCGCCGTTGCGGTAGTAGTCCGCCTCACCCGGGGTGTCGATGCGGACGACCGCGTCGAACTCCACGCCGGTGTCGGTGGCGACCTTGACCGTGCGCGGGGTGGTGCCGTTGTTCAGCTCCTCCACACCGGTGAAGGAGAAGGTCTCCTCGCCGGTGAGGCCCAGGGAGGCCGCCGTGGCGCCCTCGGGGAACTGCAGGGGCAGGACGCCCATGCCGATCAGGTTGGAGCGGTGGATGCGCTCGTAGGACTCCGCGATGACGGCCTTGACGCCGAGCAGGGCGGTGCCCTTGGCGGCCCAGTCGCGCGAGGAGCCCGAGCCGTACTCCTTGCCCGCCAGGATGACCAGCGGGATGCCGGCGGCCTGGTAGTTCTGCGAGGCGTCGTAGATGAAGGAGACCGGCGCGCCCTCGACGGTGAAGTCGCGGGTGAAGCCGCCCTCGGTGCCCGCCGCGATCTGGTTGCGGAGGCGAATGTTGGCGAACGTACCGCGGATCATGACCTCGTGGTTTCCGCGACGGGAACCGTACGAGTTGAAGTCGCGGCGCTCTACGCCGTGCTCCGTGAGGTACTTGCCGGCCGGGGTGTCGGCCTTGATGGCGCCGGCCGGGGAGATGTGGTCGGTGGTGACCGAGTCGCCCAGCTTCGCCAGTACACGGGCGCCCGAGATGTCGGAGACCGGGGTGGTCTCCATCGTCATGCCCTCGAAGTAGGGGGGCTTGCGCACGTAGGTGGACTGCGGGTCCCACTCGAAGGTGTTGCCGGTCGGGATCGACAGCGCCTGCCACTGGGCGTCACCCGCGAAGACGTCCTGGTAGGACTTGCTGAACATGTCTTCGCCGATCGCGTTCGCGACGACGTCGTTGACCTCGGCCTCGGTGGGCCAGATGTCCTTCAGGAAGACCGGGTTGCCCTCGGAGTCGGTGGCGATGGCGTCCCTGGTGATGTCCACCTTCATGGAGCCCGCGATGGCGTACGCGACGACCAGCGGCGGGGAGGCCAGGTAGTTCATCTTGACGTCGGGGTTGATGCGGCCCTCGAAGTTGCGGTTGCCGGAGAGGACCGAGGTGACCGCGAGGTCGGCGTCGTTGATCGCCTTGGAGATCTCCTCCTCCAGCGGACCCGAGTTGCCGATGCAGGTGGTGCAGCCGTACCCGACGAGGTTGAAGCCCATCTTGTCGAGGTACGGGGTCAGGCCGGCCTTGTCGAAGTAGTCGGTGACGACCTTCGAGCCCGGGGCCAGGGTGGTCTTGACCCACGGCTTGCGGGCGAGACCCTTCTCGACGGCCTTCTTCGCCACGAGCGCCGCGGCGACCATGACGTAGGGGTTCGAGGTGTTGGTGCACGAGGTGATCGCGGCGACGGTGACGGCGCCGTGGTCGATCTCGAAGGAGGTGCCGTCGGCCAGGGTCACCGCGGTGGGCTTGGTGGGCACACCGTTGGTGGACGCCGGGGAGTCGGACGCCGGGAAGGACTCCTTGCCGGACTCCTCGTCGTCGGAGACGTAGTTGCGCACGTCCTGGGCGAACTGCTGGGAGGCGTTCGCGAGGATGATGCGGTCCTGCGGGCGCTTGGGGCCGGCGATGGAGGGGACGACCGTGGAGAGGTCGAGCTCGAGGCGCTCGGAGAAGTCCGGCTCGGCGGCCGGGTCCAGCCACAGGCCCTGCTCCTTGGCGTACGCCTCGACGAGCGCGACCTGCTGGGCGTCGCGGCCGGTCAGGCGCAGGTACTTCAGCGTCTCGTCGTCGATCGGGAAGATCGCGGCGGTGGAGCCGAACTCCGGAGACATGTTGCCGATGGTGGCGCGGTTCGCCAGCGAGGTGGCGGCGACGCCCTCACCGTAGAACTCGACGAACTTGCCGACGACGCCGTGCTTGCGGAGCATCTCGGTGATGGTCAGCACGAGGTCGGTGGCGGTGGTGCCGGCCGGCAGCTCGCCGGTCAGCTTGAAGCCCACGACGCGCGGGATCAGCATGGAGACCGGCTGGCCGAGCATCGCGGCCTCGGCCTCGATGCCGCCGACGCCCCAGCCGAGCACACCGAGGCCGTTGACCATGGTGGTGTGCGAGTCGGTGCCGACGAGGGTGTCGGGGTACGCCTGGCCGTTGCGGACCATGACCGTGCGGGCCAGGTGCTCGATGTTGACCTGGTGGACGATGCCGGTGCCCGGCGGGACGACCTTGAAGTCGTCGAAGGCGGTCTGGCCCCAGCGCAGGAACTGGTAGCGCTCCTTGTTGCGGCCGTACTCCAGCTCGACGTTCTGCGCGAAGGCGTCCTTCGTGCCGAACTTGTCCGCGATGACCGAGTGGTCGATGACCATCTCGGCCGGCGAGAGCGGGTTGATCTTCGCCGGGTCGCCGCCGAGGGCCTTCACGGCCTCGCGCATGGTGGCGAGGTCCACGACGCAGGGGACGCCGGTGAAGTCCTGCATGATCACGCGGGCCGGCGTGAACTGGATCTCCTCGCTGGGCTGGGCCTGCGAGTCCCAGTTTCCGAGCGACCGGATGTGGTCGGCGGTGATGTTCGCGCCGTCCTCGGTACGGAGCAGGTTCTCCAGCAGGACCTTCAGGCTGTAGGGAAGGCGGGCGGAGCCCTCGACCTTGTCCAGCTTGAAGATCTCGTACGACTCGTCGCCCACCTGCAGCGTGCTGCGGGCGTCGAAGCTGTTCGCCGACACGACAGTCTCCTTCATGCATGAATTCGCGCGTATTGCCGCAATCCTGCCGCGAGGCACTCTGGCCTTTCCGCTAAGGTGAGGCTAAGTTAGGTAACCCTTACCAGCGGGGCGGCTGCGGCACGTCCGGGGCAGATATCTCGATGTCGAGATAACTCTAGTACATGCCAGGGGGGCGGGACGAGGCACGCACCCTCAGCCCCGCCGGTACGACTCGTCGCCCAGTGGATTCCGCATGTCCGGATTCGATGAGCTTGACCAGGGACGAAACCGCCGATTCGGCGATCCGCTCCGGGTCGAAGGTGACGGTCGTCACGGACGGTTCGTTCTCGGCATACGCCGGGTCCTCGCTGGCGCAGACCAGCAGGAGGCTCTTCTCCCCCTGCCCTGTGCCCGCTGCGGCGCCGGGTATGCCGATCCCGTGGCGCGCGGCGGCGGCCAGCACCTGCCGGCCCCCCGGGTCGTATACGCAGTAGACGGCGTCGGGCCGGTCCTGTCGCTCCCCCCGGTCCGGACCGGCGAAGGCGGAGTCGAAGGCGTGCCCGGCGTCGTCGTTGGGGTCGAAGGGGATCACGAGCGGGGTCCGGCGCCGCTCGGCGCACCAGTGTTCATAGGCTGACGTGACGGCCCCGGTGTAGAACTCCCGGCCGTAGCCCGCGTGCAGCGCGATCCGCCGGGCCCCGGAGGCCGCCAGGTGGTCCAGTACCTCGCGGGTGGTGGCGGTGTGGTCGTTGTCCACCCACACGTCGCCCGGCCGCGGATCGGCCGGAGGCCCGTCGAAGACCACCGGCACCCCGCGCGCCCGCAGTGCGCGCAGCACCGGGTCGTCGGCCGGACTGTCGATCAGCAGCATCCCGTCCACCGCCAGGGTGTGCCACAGCGGCTCGGCGCCGCGGTCGGCGGGCAGCGTGGTCAGGGCGTAGCCGTGGGCGTGCGCCGCCGAGGTGGCGGCGATGAGCAGCCGGGCGTAGTACGCGATCTTGGCGAAGTCCCAGGCGAAGCCGGCGTACGTGGTCACCGCGATGCCCAGGCTGCGGTTGTGCGGACCGCGCCGGGCTCCGTAACCCAGGGCCCCGGCGACCTCGCGCACCCGGCCGCGGGTGGACTCTCCGAGGCGCCCGGTGCCGTTGAGCGCGTGCGAGACGGTCGCGGTGGAGACCTCGGCGGCGCGGGCGATGTCGGCGAGGGTCGGACCGGGGGCGGGCGCGGGCGGGGGCATCGGGGTGGGGCCGGAGGCGTGAAGGGGGGCGGGCACGGCGCCATCGTACGGATTTCGTCGCCGGAGGCGGCTTCTGGTTAAGCCCTTAATCAAACAGCGTCCTGGCCACACCAACGTTTTGGAGTGCGCATGCAGTCTTCTCCCTCCCCCCGATCCCCGCTGTCC